>JAITRV010000155.1 GCA_031288215.1 Spirochaetaceae bacterium
TGAAGGAGAGGGACGGGGGAAGCCGCCCTTCGAGGTAGTTCCGTACCCGGCTCTCCAGGCTGTCCGGGCCGTGGACGAGGAGCCCCGGGGGCTTGTTCAGGATGAGGAGCCCCGCCCCCTCCCCGATGATGTTCAGGGCGGAAGGGGCCGGCGGAGAGGCGGGGCGGGCCGGCAGTTCCGGCGCCCCCGGCTTCGGATGAGGCCCCCCGGTTCCGGCAAAGCCGTCTAGGACAATCCGGGCCCCCGCGTGCAGCCGGTCCTCCGCCCGGGCGGGCTTCCCGTCCACCAGGACCCGCCCCTTCCTCATGAGCCGGTGAAGGCTTGAGAGGGGCAGTTCCGGCAGTGCTTTCCGGAGCAGGCGGTCCAGCCTGCGGCCGCCGTCGTCTTCCCCGGCCTGTAATTCTATAGCCATGGATCCAGTATACCCCTCAAAAGGGCTGAGATGCCAGCGGTTTGGCGCGCCTCGCGCAGAGGTACCGTAAAGGCGGCGCGAGGAGGGGCGTATATCCGATGATGCCGTCCCTTTCAAACGCACGCTTTTTGTCCCGGCCTGCCCGCGGGGACCTTGACAAATTCGCCGTCCTGGATAATGGTTAAGTAATGTCGACGGCGGTGGCGATAAACTCAGAATCAGTAAAAGCTTTCTTTGAGAATCCTATCTTCTTATCTTCCGTTTCAAGCTGGCTTTTTTCCCAGCTGGTTAAAACGGTGGTGGTACTTCTCAGATCCCCGGGGAAAAGCATACGGGAGATTCTGGCAACCATTGCATGGCGGACCGGGGGGATGCCCTCCAGTCATTCATCCCTGGTGGCGGCGATGACCGTATCGGTGGCTTTTAAGGAGGGAATTCAGTCGAATTTGTTTATCGTTTCCTTTTGTTTTGCGATGGTGGTCATGCGGGACGCCATAGGGGTGCGCCGTTCTTCGGGACTCCAGGCCAGGACCCTCAATATGCTGGGACGGTATACCGCTGAAAAGCTGGCGATTGAATATCATCCGGTGAAGGAAATTCAGGGGCATACCCCCCTGGAAGTGCTGGTGGGGGCCCTCTTGGGTATTTTTATGGCTGCGGCATATACTTTTTTATAGGTCTCCTATGGATTTCAGGAATTCCTGCCTTGTTCCGGCGGCCCTTTCCCTGCTCCTGGGATTAGGGGTGTGGTATATAATCTTCCGGCTTCTGACTCCGGCCCTGGGAGCGGGCTATGGGGTGCTTTCCCTGGATGCCGAATACGGGGATCGGATGGTGGGGGAATTATTGAGCCGGGGGGGCTTGGGTAATTACCTTTCCGAATCGACCCAATGGGTTTTTCTGGACGATTTTGGGGAACTCCTCCGGATCCCCCTGGATACCTACGAGGATCGGGTTACCCCCTTTGACCCCCGGAATGACGGCTACCCCGAGCGGCTCCGGTCCTTCTTTGTCCATGGGGGGAAGCGGTTCTTCTTCATCCCCCTTCCCCGGGGCCTTATCGGGGCCTCCCCCGGGGAGTTGGAGGATCGGGTTGCCCGATGCCTGGGGGATATTCCCTTCCGCCTTGATGCTCCCGCTTCTTCCCGGCCCCTGGGGCTTTATGCCCTCCTCTTTGCCGCCGCTGCCGCCGCCCTGGTCCTCTTATCCGGCGTTACCCTGGGGGGGATAAGCCTCCTTCCCCTCCTGGGCGCCCTGTGCTCCGGGGGGGCCGGGGGCTTTACCCTGGCAGCCGTCCTGACCGCCCTTTTCGCCCTGCTCCGGGAACCCCTGGGGGAATTCTTTGTTTCCCGGCGTTACAGCCCCCGGGAGGCCGGCAGGCTTCGGCATGAGCCTGCTTTGTTCCGGAGAAACCGGCTCCCGGTTCTCGTGGTAACGGCCCTGTACGGAGGCGTCTGCGTCCTCAGCGGTTTTCCCCTCGCGGCGGGAATCGCCGCCCTCCTTTCGTTTGCGCTGATCCTTCCCCTGGCCCTCCGGGCGGGATCAAACCGGGGAGCCGTCCTGGGACATATCCGCTTTGTCCCGGTCCCCATTTCAGGCCGGTCGATTCAAAGGGGAAGGCCTTTCCGGATCGCGGTTCCCTTTGCCCTGGCCTCCCTGGCAGCCCTGGTACTGCCCCCCCTCCTGGGTTTCCTGCCCCGGTCCGATTCCGGGGCAGGCCTCGCCTGGACCGGTATGGAGGCTTTTCTTGTGGATTCCTCCGCCTACGAGGCCCATGCCGCATTTCAGCGGTCCTTTTCCCGGCGGCCCCTCCGGTACGGGGAAGGCCCTTCGGAGGAGGGGGAATACCTCCGGTATCACCGGGGAGCGGACGGCCTTATCGGCGGCGCCCAACCCGGCGATACCGGAGGGGAAGGGGGGCTTCCCCCCTTCCCCCTGGAGGACCTGACGGCCTTTCTCCGGAGTTCCGGGAGCGGATCCCCGAACAGCCATACCCGGAAGGAGTTGATCCCGGTCCTGACCGTCCTCCTTTTTTGTGTCCCCGCCCTTTTCCCTGCCCCGGAGAGGCGTAGAAATAAGAGAAAATATCTGATATATAATGACAAACGGATTGCCGCATGAAAATATATTCTTTCTCCGTCGGGGGAATTGTCGTTGAGGATTCGACGGTCCCTCCCAAGGATGCCAGTGTTATAGCGTTTCTCCCGGGCCTTTCGGTGATACCCCTGGTTCAGCATACCGGAAGCCGGGCCTATCCCATCGTCTCCGTGGGGGATTTCGTCACCGAGGGGATGCTCATAGGCCGCTGTCAGGGACCGGGCTCGGCCAATATCCATGCCACCGTTCCGGGCCGGGTGGTCCGGATGGTATCGTGGAAAATGGCCGAGGGGTATACCAACGATGCCCTGGTGATACGCATGGAAGGGTCCTTTGAAATGCTGGGGAAGCGGCAGGAATGCTATTCCTGGCAGGGCCTTTCCCCCGATGAACTGTGCCGGCTTATCTCCGAATGCGGTATCGTGGAAATGGAAGGAATGGGAGAGCCGGCGGCGGATATGATTGCTTCCCTGGGGAAGCTTCCGGAGCCCTATACCCTGGTGGTCCGCTGTGTGTTTGATGATCCCTGGCTGGCGGCGGACTATACCCTCTGCCGGGAGCGGCTCAAGGCGGTGGCCGAGGGGAGCGTCATTACCGCGTTAGCCGCCCGGGTCAGCCGCATCATCTTTGCGGTTTCCCACCGGGAAAAAGACCTGGGGGATAAGCTCATGGCGGAGGCGGCTTCCTTCGGAATCCCCGTGTCCCTGGTCCCGGTGAGTTCCCGGTATCCCCAGAAGAACCGCCGGGAATTGGAGTATGCCCTCCGGATGTACGGAAAAAAGGAGGCGGTGGAGTTGGGTTCCCTTTTGATTCTCGGGCCCGCGACCCTGGCGGCGGTTCATGATGCGGTGAAGCTGAGAAAGCCGATCCTGGACCGCTATGTGGCGGTGGGAGGGTCCGCGGTAAAGACCCCCCAGGTGATGCGGGTCAGGATAGGTACCCGGATAGGGGAGGTCTTTGCCGAATGCGGGGGCTTCATCGATACGCCCCGGCGGATTGCCACCGGTTCCCCCATCATGGGGCGGTCCGTGGTGGACTTGGACGAGCCCGTGGTCAAGACCACCACCGGGGTTTTTGCTATCCTCCGGAGCCAGATGGGGGGAACGAGGAAGCGGAACTGTATCGGCTGCGGTGAGTGCCGGACGGTGTGTCCGGTGGGATTGGACCCCGAGGCGCTGTATAAGGGGTGCGCTACCGAAGAAAACCGGGAATTCCACCTGAAACGGGCCGGGGAATGTCACGGCTGCGGCTGTTGCGAGGTGGTCTGTCCCTCCCGGCTTCCCCTGAGTACCGCCATCAGAAACGCTTCCCCCCCAGGGAGCCGCTTATGATCAATAAAGAGCCGGTTTTGCTACAGAAACCCCAGGTAAATCTTGCCCGTTCCACCGCAGCCCGGATGTGGCTGGTGAGTATCTGTGCGGGGATGACGATCCTCCTTTCCTCGGTGACCGATTCCTATCATTCCCTGATCATTGCCCTGAGCGCGGCGGCCGCGGCGATAGGGACGGAAATGTTGCTTTCCTCCAAAACCAGGGGCTTCACCGTGGGAGACGGAAGCGCCGTTGCCTCCGCCCTGATCCTTACCCTGCTCCTCCCCAACCAAACCCCGCCGCTTCTGGCTGCCGCGGGAGCGGCTTTTGCCATGGGGGTGGTTAAGTACAGTTATGGCGGCCTGGGGGCAAACTGGGTGAACCCCGCCTTGGGGGGGTGGTTCTTTATCCGCCTTTCCTGGCCGGGAATTTTCGACCATGCCCTGGAGGGATCCCCCCTGGCGATCCTGGGGGAAAGCCTCAAGGGAGGATTTTCCGATCCCCTCGGTTCCCCCCTGGGGATCCTCAAAATAAGGGGCTTCACCGGCAGTACCCTGGGCGGGGCCGTCACCTTCCTCCTGAACAAGACCATTTTTTCCCTCACCCAGGCGGAATTATCCGAAGGCTATCTGGATCTGCTTATTTTGACCGGTAAGGGGATCATCGCCGACCGGGGCGGTCTGGCCCTCTTAGTGGGGTCCATTATGCTTATCGCTTCCCAGGTAAGCCGTCCCTGGATATCCGGGGTATTTCTGGGGGTTTATGCCCTCCTGGTCCGGAGCTTTGGGGCCCTGCCCTTTGGGGGAGGCGTGGGAGAGGGGGACCTGATCTTCGGCCTCTTTTCCGGGGGGATCCTGGCGGCGGCTTTTCTCTTAGCCGCTGATCCCGTAACGGGACCCAAATCGAATCCCGGTGCGCTGATTTTTGCCGTCCTGGCCGGGGGCTTCACCTATCTTTTCCGGTATAAAGGAAATGAGCCTTATGGGGCCTTTTTTGCCCTGTTCCTGCTCAACGTCCTTACTCCCCTGTTCCGGTGTCTGGAAACCCGGATCTTCTACCTGAAACGGAGAGGTTCATGATTCAATTTAAGTGGGACGAGATGTCCGCCCTGAAAGACCCGGGGATTTTTGCGGGGTGGATCGGGGCAATCCTGCTTTTGGGGGGGCTTCTCTGGCTGGGTACCCAGGGCATCCGGATGGAGATGACGGCCCGCTCGGTCAACAAGGTGCTGCAGGAAGCGGGGGACCAGCGGCGCATCGGCGCCCCCCGCCCCTTCCGATCCCTGCCGGATCAGGGGAGCCGGTATGCCCTGTTGAACCAGCCCGGGGGGGCGGTGGTTTTTTCCGTCATGACCGGGGGAGGCGCGCTTCCCTTTGTGGCGATGATCTCCCCCGAGGGGATCGTGGAGGAGCTTATCCCCCTGGCGAGAAATCGGGACATGACCCTGGAACAGGTTTCCCCGGGGTTCCTCCAAAGCTATATCAGACGCATTGAGGCCGGGGAGGCCTTGATTACATCCCGGGAGGGGAAAAAGTGAAAGAGCGTTACCAGACCCATTTATTTTGGGGGACCCAGGCGCCCCTTTCATCCCTGACCGGGGCGGGCCTTTTCATCATGGCTTCAGGCCGTACCGCCTTTTCCCTGGTTTCCCTGGGGGCGCTCCTGTGGGTCTATGGCTTGAGCATCATCACCCTCTTCCTGGGGAAACCGCTGCTTCCCCAAAAGGGGAAGTCCGTCCTCCGGATCTTCCTCTCCTCCTTTTTTGCCGGCGCCTATCTCCTGATCCTGTTCCTGTTAAACCCCCTCTTGGCTATGGAATGTACCTTTTTTATCATCCTCACCCCGGCGGCCTGTATCGGCTCGGAAATAATCGACCGGGTGGAAACCCTGGAGCCGGAGGATGCCCTGAGCAGGGCCCTGCTGGAGGCCCTGGTCCTCGGGGGCCTGGGCTTTGCCATAGCCCTCATCCGGGAACCCTTAGGCTTTGGTTCCCTCTCGGTTCCGGGAGGCCCCTGGGGCTTTGTGGAACTCTTCAGCAATGATGAGGATGCTTTTGTTCCCCTCAGGATAATAGCGAGTTCCGCCGGGGCCTTTTTTCTGCTGGGGTACGGCTTGGCCCTTTTCCGGTACTACAAAAACCGGCTCAACGAATCGGAGGATTTAGAATGAGCGCGCTGGGGGCTTTAGGGGTCCTTTCCGGTCTTTCCCTTAATCTGGTGCTTCAATTCGGCCTGGGAATTCGCCGGGCGGCCCTTCAGGAGGAGGAAGAAGAGGATGTGTTCCGGTTTTCGCCGCTTCCCTGGGGGATCATCTTCCTTTCCGTTCCCCTTTTATGGTTTTTTTTCGCCTCTATCGTGGCGCCCCTCTCCCTGGGGAGCTTTGAATACCTCCTGGTCTTTCCCCTCTGCGCCCTGACTGCCGGAGGCCTTGAAAGAGCCGCGGGCCGTTTTTTTCCCCAATTCGTAACGGACCCGTCCCTGTTTAATCCCCGGACCGCCTATAACTGCCTGCTCCCGGCGGCCCTGATGGTTGTCATCGGCTTGGCCGTATCCCTGGTGGATGCGGTGGTTCTCTCCCTGGGCTTTTCCCTGGGGATTTTCCTGGCCTTCCTGATCCTCCGGGAGATCCGCCGGCGGGCTTCCCTGGAACGGGTCCCCCGGCTGCTCCGGGGGGCGCCGCTGATGCTGATAAGCTTGGGATTGCTTTCCCTGATCTTTTCTTCCCTGGGGTTTATATGTATGCGTATCCTTGGATACTATTAGGAGGCTTGGGTACTATGAGAAGGGTGGATAATTTGAGAAGAATGGATAATTTTTTTTAGAATTTTTGTATTTTGACTTTTAAGGGAGAGAAAAAAAGTCTAGAATAGAAGAACCGGAAGTGGTTTGTTCCTCGAACCGGATGGGTAGGTAAGGACGGTTTTGGTTGGATAGGCAGGATAGTTTTCTGAGTTATAAAATAGGTTTAATCCTCGGGTTTCATCATCATATCCCCTATGGGACAGGGGATGAGGAATTTGAAAGCGTCTATACCGGCAGTCTCAAGCCTTTTATCACGGCCCTGTATAAATATCCCCATATACCGGCGGTGCTGCACTATTCCGGGGTGCTTTTGTATTGGATCGAGCGGAACCATCCGGAATTCTTCATGCTCCTGGACGATCTTATTTCCCGCAAGCAGATCGAACTGTTGGGGGGGGGCTTTTATGAGCCCATGATGACCCTGCTTCCCCCTTCGGATAAGATAGGTCAGATTGAGATGCTTACCACTTATATCAGGAAGCATTTCGGGAAGCGGCCCCAGGGCTGTTGGCTGCCCCTGAGCGCCTGGGAACAGCATATGACCGGCGTCCTCAATACCTGCGGTATGGGCTATACCTTTTTAGCGGACCTTCAGTTTAACCGGAGCGGCTTGGCCGGCGAGGAAATCCCGGATCCCTCTATCAGCGAGGATCAGGGGAAACTGGTAACCATTTTTCCCCTTTCGAGCCGCTTAAAGAACGAATTGGGCCGCCGCCGGGTTTCCGAGGTCTTAGACCGGCTCCTGGGGGAGTTTCCCCCGGAGAAGGGCGGGCTCTTTTCGGTATTTCCGGATCGGATTTTTACCGGCGAGGGGGAAGGGGCCGCTCCTGAAACGAAGATGCACCGGTTCCTGGAGGACCTTTCCCGGGCGGCAGAGAACTCCTCCATCGAACTGACCCTGCCGGGCCGTTATCTGAAAGCCCGCCGGGCCTTCAAAAAAGTCTATTTCTCCTCTTCCGCCTCCCGGCAGTTCCTCATCACCTATCCCGAATCCAACGGCCTTTACGCCAAGATGATGTTTACCCATGTGCTGATCAACCAGCTTCGGGGGGATAAGTCCCGGAAAAAGAATGCCCGGGAAGAACTGTGGAAGGCCCAGGGGTATAATGCCTTCTGCCATGAGGGGGAGGGGGGCATTTACCGTCATAACCTGCGGAATGCCTCCTACCAGGCCATGCTGGAGGCGGAACGGATAACCCGGGAGGGGGGGGCTTTTATCCCCTCCCTGATGATCTTTGATTTTGATCTGGACGGGGAGGCGGAGTATCTTTTTCAGGATAACCGTACCAATTACTATATTAAAACGGAAGGGGCCGCGGTCTTTGAACTGGATTACCTCCCCAAAACCTGGAATTATATGAATACCCTTTCCCGCCGGAGGGATGCCGATACGGAAGGCCCGTTGGCGGCAGGCGCCCCCGTCGAAGACGGCTACCGAAGGGCCGCCTTTTTAGACCGCCTCCTTCCCCTGCATACCACCCTGGAGGATGTCCTGGAAAACCGCTTCGCCGGTTCCCGGTTCTGCGGAAATGAGCGGTATGAACCGGTGGAACTCGATAAGCTCCAAAAAAAAGTCCGCTTCCGGCTTTCTCCGAAACACTCCCCGGAGAAGGGGCCGGCGGGCACGGGCTTTTTCAGGACCATCGAACTGGAAAAGACCTACCGGCTCAAGGATGATATCCTTACCTTGACCTATTCCCTGAAGAACCAGGGGGATGCGCGGGAACACTTCAAATTTATCCCCCAGATCGATTTTTCCTTTCCCGGAGAAGGGGAGCCCTTTTTGCGGGTCTTCACGTTCAATTCCGATGGCAAGGAAGCGGTTCCGCCGGGGGCCGGAGAGATGAAGCAGGTCCGGGGCATTGAGTTACAGGATCTGAAGAACGAGACCATCCTGAACCTCCGTTCCAGCGGAAGCTTTGATCTGTGGATCACCCCCATCCGTACCCGGTGCCGCGTCGGCGGAATCCTCCGGGAGCTGTACCAATCCACCTGTTTCATGCCCGTACAGGAAGCCGCCCTGGAACCGGGTGAGGCCTATCAATGCGAATTCACGTTGCGGATATATCACTAGGGGGCGGAGATGCCGGAAACGTATGTACGGCCCAGTTGGGACGAGTATTTTATGGAAGTCTGCGATGCCATCGCCAAGCGGGCAACCTGTGACCGGGGGCGATCCGGGTGTGTGATAGCCAAGAACAACCAGATCCTGGTAACCGGCTATGTAGGCGCCCCGGCGGGGCTGCCCCACTGCGACGAGGTGGGGCATCAGCTCAAGCAGATGGTCCATGAGGACCGGAGCGTTACCACCCATTGCGTCAGGACGGTCCACGCGGAACAAAACGCGATCTGCCAGGCCGCCAAGCGGGGCATAGCCATTGAAGGGGCCACCCTCTACTGCCGGATGACCCCTTGCAGGACCTGTGCCATGCTGATCATCAACTGCGGCATCCTCCGGGTGGTCTGTCAGCGGCGTTACCATGACGCGGGGGATTCGGAGGCCATGTTTGAAAAGGCGGGAATACGGCTGGAATACATCCATCATGAGATCCAGCAATACCCCTGAATCCCCTATTCCCGGATGATGCGGTAGCGCAGGTAGATTTCCTCCAGGGTTCTTTTGGGGCCCGGCGCCGAACTCCGTTTGCGGAAGGAGGCCGTTTCCCGGCGGTCCACATAGAAGTCGTAGATAGCCCGGGGGTCCGTATGGATAACGGCGGTATAACAGGGCCGGTGTCCCAGGAAGGAACGTACTTCGTTGGAGCCTACGGCGCTCACGCCGAAGCGTTTGAGCCGGGAGCGGACCTCCAGGATCTCCTCGTAGGAAAGGCCGAAGAGAAATTCCTCCAGGGCCCAGCGGGTTTCTTCGTCGGAGGCCTGGGATACCAGGAATTCCTGCCAGTCATCCCCCAGGTCGATGGATATTCTGAACAATTCGCTGGCCCCATCCATGGTCCCGAAGCAGGGGGGGGCCTCATCCCGGGCGGACCAGAGGGCTTCCAGGGCCGGCAGATGCTGAACCGACCGGAAATCGGTACCGCAGTCCCAGAGGGCGATAAGGTCCTGGGCCAGGCGGAATTTAACCTTCTCTGAGAGGGAAGGATCATTCAGAAAACTTATATAGACCTCTTCGGTCATGATGGTGCAAACGATGGAGAAGATGATCCGCCGTACCGGTTCGTAGAATTCCTGCCGGTCCTGCACCAGCATGGACAGGAGGGAAAAGGCATGGGCCTTGGCGACGAAAAAACTCCTGGCCGCCAGGATCCTGGTGGGAATGTGGAACAGCCGGGCGGAGGGGATAAAGCCGCAGAGGGTTTCTATCAGCTTCTCCTCATTTCGGATGTTCCCCCGCAGTATCCGGCTCTCCCGGACCGAAGGAAAGCCGGCGATCGCCGCTCCGAAATTTTTGAGGCAGTTAAAACGCTGCCGGACAAGTTCGGCATCCTCGGGAAATTGCGCGTCAAGATAGGCTTCGATTTCCCTGATCAGCTCCTCTTCATGTTCTTCTAAAGTCAGCATGGTGAAAATATCTTCCTTGCATTCGCTTCTATTTTGAATGATCGCCTTCCTCCCCGTAACACCGGCATTCCGCTTCTCCGCATCAGGTTTTCGGTGAAAGCGGACCGGTAAGATGTCCGCTTCCGGCATAGCGGTTGACTTTGAGCCTCTACAAGAGTATACTACATTTTAGGGATATTTTCCAAAAAAAAGAGAACTTTGTGGGAAGTTTGTAAGGATAATCATCCGGGGGTGTACCGGTTTCGACTGGTACGGTTCGGGATGCAGGCTGCAGGTGGAGTGCCGATCTCCTAACATTCGGCGACAATTTAACTGCCGACTACGACAGTTACGCTCTCGCTGCATAAACAGCGGAACGCGGAAGCCGGTCCCGCCGCCTTGAGGGGCCGAACTTCCGACGCAATCAAGGCTGGTCGCAGGAAACTTTGTTTCCGCCTCTGTTTTCGGGGGAGGGACGACGAGACATTTCCGGAATACGGACGGGCCGCATACCGCGGCGCCAAGCCCGCCCCGACAATATAAGACGCGGTTAAACCTGTAGAGGCCTGTATTTCGCGTATTAGGACGCGGGTTCGACTCCCGCCACCTCCAAAAAAAACGGCCCGGAAGGACGGGGCAGGGATGCCGGTTCCTTCCGGGCGGCTCCCTCCGTCCATACCCCCGGCCCCGGAGGCCGCAATTTCCTATCCGGCGAAGAACCGGTACGCATCGGATCTTCATTCCGGCCCTCATCGATGGAATTTTGTATAAAAACAGGGAATGATGGAGTTTATTACAAGTACTTACGCTTTTCAAGAAAAAAAACTTGTTAATTGTAATAAATCGAGATATAAATCTTGTAGAGGAGAGAGTGAGCGTTCCTGATTATAATAAAATGGGATGGAGTAGCCGATAATGAACCAATATGAAGGCCCAAAATTGTTTTCTATGTTTCCTTTTTATTATACCGGTCTTGCTTATCTCTTCTGAGGAAACGGTTCATGTGGTACAACGGGGGGAGACGATTTATGCTATTGCCCGTTCCTATGGAGTCAAAGTGGAGGATGTTTTGTCCGTAAACAACATGGCCGATTCGGATGTCCGGCGGATTCAGGTGGGGCAGCGGATCAGGATTCCCGTGGGCGAGCGGCCTTCCGCACCGGCTGCTCCCGCCGTTCCGGCGGCGTCCTTCATCGAACACCGGGTCCTCTGGGGGGAGACCTTTTACGGCATAGCCAGAGCCAACGGAGTTCCCCTCCAGACCCTGAAGGATATCAATGGGTTTCCGGAAAATTATGTGCTCAAAGAGGGGGATCTGCTGCGGATTCCCATGACTGCGCGGGAGGCGGCGGGGGACGTTCCGGTGCCTTCCGCCGCCACGGTAACGGGGTCCGTGCCGGTTCAGCCGGGGGGCGGTTCCCCGGTAACGGTAACCGGGACCCGTTCAACAGAGGCCAGAAAGGTGGACGACGCTGTCCGCTGGCCGGTGAATGCCCGGGAAGTCTCCTATATGACGGGGAAGCTCAACGGGGTCGTTTTGCGGGGGAATCGGGCCGAATCCGTCAAAAATCTTATTCCGGGAACGGTGGTATCCGCGGGTCCTTACCGGGGTTTTGGGAAGGTGGCGATTCTCCAGGTTACAGGAGGTTATTTGTACGTATACGGCGGTTGTGAAAGTTTATCGGTAAAAGTAGGCGACAAGGTTATGCCGGGGATGGAAATAGGAAAGCTAGGGATTGACGCGATATCCGAAAAGCCGCAGTTGTTCTTTATGGTTTATCGGAATAATATCCCTATTGATCCTGCCCAGGCGCCCCGTGCGTGAGGAAATCAAAAATTTATAAATGAGAGGGTTATAAAATTGCTAAAGCCTGAAAAAGGTGGTATAATGTCAAAAACAACGGTGAATATGGGGAAAGGAAAACAGACAGGAAGAAAAAGAGGGGCCTTGTATCCTATGAATGATGCTGGTTCGGAGAGAATTCGGGGACAAAAGAGAGGAGCGGAGATTCAGACAGTGAAAAGTCCCAAGAAACCGAAGGCTTCCAAAGAAACGGATCCCTTGGCGCTTTATTTCAGGCAGATCTCAAAGTTTCCTCTTTTGACGGTTCAGGAAGAACAGTCCATAGGGGAAAAAATCGTGGCATTGCGCCAAAAGATAAAGGATCTGGATCAGCGTTACGACGGGCGGGAACATGAGCCTGATTACCAGAAGGAACGGGCCTCCCTGGAAGGCGTTCTTTTGGCATATAAGAACCGGATGATCAACTCCAATCTCCGCCTGGTGGTGTCCATCGCGAAGAACTACCAGCACCGGGGCCTGTCCCTGCTGGATCTTATCGATGAGGGGAATATCGGCCTTATTGAGGCGGTGGAGCGCTTCGATTATACCCGGGGCTGCCGTTTCTCTACCTATGGAACCTGGTGGATCCGGCAGGCCATTATAAAAAGCATCGCCGACAAGGGCCGGGTGATCCGCATCCCCATCCACATGCTGAACACCATCAAAAAATGTTACTTTGTCGCGAAACAATTAACCCAGGATCTGGGCCGGGACCCCAGCGAGGAGGAACTCTCCGATTATTTGGGGCTGCCCGTCTCTAAAGTTAAGGAGATAGTCAAACTTTCCCAGGAAACCACCAGCCTGGATACCATTGTGGACGACGGCAACCTGACCCGTCTGGCGGACCTGATCAAGGACGATAATATGGAAGAGCCCTTTGAGATGGTTTTTTCCATGACCCTTCAGGAAACCATGGAGGATATCCTTTCCCACCTCTCCGAGCGGGAGATGAAGATCATCCAACTCCGGTTCGGCCTCACCGGGGAAGGGCCCCTCACCCTGGAAGAAACGGGCAAACTCCTGGGGATAACCCGGGAACGGGTCCGGCAGATTCAGGAGAAGGCTACCTATAAACTCCGCAACCTGCGGCAGCTCTACGAACTCCAGGAGCACCCTTAAGGCCTGCCGGCGCGGGACGAGGAACCAGACTCAAATTTGCCCGGTTCCTTCTCACAAGGCGCTTGACTAAATCCCCGCTTTCCGGTATGGTTATCTTCTACCCGCAGCCCCCTGGGGGGCGGGGTATTGTACGGGAGACACCCCCGGCGGTACGAGGTTTGTTCGAGCCCTGCCGTGGGAAATTGCGTTAATCGAACTCCGCGGCGGAGCCGGGCCTTAAACCCGAAGCGGGGCGGAAAGGAGAGGAGGACTTGTATGAGCGCCAGAATCAGGCTCAAAAAATTCGGGACCAAGAAGCGTCCCTATTACCGTATTGTTGTCATGGATACCCGTTCCCCCCGGGACGGAAAGGCTATTGAGGAACTCGGTTTGTATCACCCCATCGAAGCGGAGGAGAAGCAGATATCCTTTAACCCGGAGAAGGTAAAATTCTGGCTCCAAAACGGCGCGACGGCCAGTGATACGGTCCGGAAGATCCTCAATAAAAAGAATTTTTCTCTCTAACGGCGCGGTTTCACCCCCCGCGGGGTTCCCTCATTCTCAGTTCCGGAGGGGTTCTTTTATCCTCCCCTCCGGTGTCCTACCCCCATCCCGGGGGAACTGGCCGGAGGGGGGATCGGGAATCCCCCGGGGGAGTTTTTGCATAAAGGAGACGCATTATGGAAAAAGATTTAGTTGAATATATCGTCAAATCCCTGGTGGATGACCCCGCTTCGGTGCTTATCAGCGTCGTGGAGGGTGAAAAGTCAACGATCCTGGAACTCCGGGTGGCGCCGGATGACATCGGGAAGGTCATCGGCAAACACGGCCGCATCGCCAAGGCTATCCGGACCCTGCTCCAGGCGGCCGCCGCCAAGAGCGGCAAGCATACCTCCCTGGAGATTCTGGATTAGGTTTGACCGACCGGTTTGTGGCGGCCCTGGTGGGGCATCCCTTCGGCTTAAAGGGCTTTGTTAAGGTCCGTCCCCTCTCCGGGGAAAGCGGCCATATCCGCGTCCTCCCCTCAGTTCTGCTCCGCCTGAGGGGAACGGAGCGCCGCTACGAGGTGGAGGAAACCGCCGGGACGGATACGGCCCCGCTGGTAAAATTCCGGGGTATTGACAGCCCCGAGGCCGCTCAGGCCCTGGCGGGGGCCGAAGTGGTGGTGGACCGGCTCCAGGCGGCCCCCCTGAGACCGGGGGAGTTCTACGTGGAGGACCTCCGCCGCCTTCCGGTGGTCTTTCCCGGGGGGGAACCGGCGGGGGAAATTGCCGACGTGATCGAGGGCGGCGGGGGCTTCCTCATTGAACTGCGGCTCCCCACGGGGGACCTGCGGCTGGTTCCCTTCCGGAACGAGTTCTTTGGGGACGTCGATATCGAGGGGCGCCGGGTCGTGCTCCTGGAACGGTGGATTTTGGAATGAGGTATACGGTCCTCTCCCTTTTTCCGGAGATTACGGATGCTTTTTTCGCCACCTCCATCATGGCCCGGGCGGTGGAACGGGGGATCGTGGAATACCGGGGGGTGAATATCCGGGACTTTGCCCGGGATAAGCACCGGACCTGCGACGACGCTCCCTACGGCGGGGGGGCGGGGATGCTCATGATCCCTGAACCTTTAGGCGCGGCCCTGGAATCCCTGGGGGCCCGCGGCCGCTTCGCCCCGGGGGACGCCGCCGCCCCCTTGCGGGTGATTTACCTCTCCCCCTCGGGACGGCCCTTTACCCAGGACCTGGCCCGGGAGTTGGCGGGGGAGCAGGAACTGGTCCTCCTCTGCGGCCGTTATGAGGGGATCGATCAGCGGATCATCGACGCCTATGTGGACGATGAGATTTCCCTGGGGGATTACGTGCTTTCCTCCGGGGAGGCCGCCGCCCTGGTGGTGATTGACGCCACCTACCGCCTGCTGGACCGGGTGATTACCCCGGAATCCCTGGAGGAGGAGAGCTTTTCCGGGGGACTCCTGGAGTATCCCCAGTATACACGGCCGGAAATATATGCTATGATGAAGGTTCCGGAGGTTTTGCTTTCGGGACATCATGAAAATATACGGCAGTGGCGTCTGAGAAAGCGGGTGGAAAAAACCCTTGCCCTGCGGCCGGATCTTATCCGCCGGGGGGAAGCAGCGGGAATCTTTGACGCGGAAACCGTTAAACTTATACAGGAATGTAGGGGGAATAATGAACGAGATACGGGCGATTGAAGCGGAACAGATGAAAGCCGAAGTGGACAGCTTCCATATCGGCGATACGGTAAAGGTTCATTTTAAGATCGTGGAAGGAAAAAATGAACGAATCCAGGTCTACGAGGGCCTGGTTATAGCCTTTAAGAATTCCCAGGTGGGTAAGACCTTTACGGTCCGCAAGAATTCCTACGGCGTCGGGGTAGAACGGGTGTTCCCCATCCATTCCCCCCGGATCGCCCGGGTGGAACTGGTCCGGCCCGGTAAGGTCCGGAGGGCAAAGCTCTACTATATCCGGGACAAGATCGGCAAGGCGGCCAAGATCAAGGAACTCATCATCAAGAAAAAGCCCCGGGCAAAGACCGGGGCGGCCCCTGCCCCTGCCCCTGCCCCCGCGGAAGTTTCCTCCTAAAGCCGGTGCGGCTCGCTCCCCCCGGTTCCCGGGGGCCCCCCCCTGTATCATCTTCACCGGCAAAGCCTGTTACGGCTGATCCGGTTCAGGCCGGGGCCCTGAACGCCGGAAAGGCCCTGTTCCGGAAGGCCGGGAGCCCGGGACTTCTCCGGGGGGCGGGGAAAGGGCCGGCCCCGGCCTCCCCGGGGGCTTCCGCTGATCCGGCCCCGGCCCGGCCGCCGGCGCAGGAGGCCGCCGGCCCCCTGCCCAATCCCGGGGGGCTTCCCCGGGGCTCAGACCCTCCGCTCCCCCCCCGGGAAACCCTGGCCGGCCTGGCCCTTACCCTGGGGCTTGCGGGGGACGATCTTTCCGTTGCCCTCCTGGGCTTTGCCCGGTACTTTTCCCTGCCCCTGGAAGGCGGCCTCCTCCGGAAACTGCGGCGGGAAGCCCTTTCCTCCGGGGCGGCGGCCGCCCCCCGGCGCCGGGCGGCGGCGGCGCTGGCCGCCGCTGCCGCCGCGGATAAGGGCCTGGGCCTCAGCGCCGCCGCCCTGGAGTCCTATGCCGCCGCCCTCTCCCCCGGCGTCCCCCTCGACGGCGAGGGAGATGCCGGGGAAGATGGCCGGGAGCGGGGCGGCGGGGCTTCCCCGAAAGCCGCCGTGATCCGGGAAAAGGCCTTGAAGGAAGCGGCCGCATCCCCCCTGCTGGGCCTCCTCAACAGGGCCCCCGGTAAACGCGGGGGCCGGTGGGTGGTTCTGCCCTTCACCGTTTCCTCCGCCGGCGTTACCCTGGGGGTTTCCCTGCGCATGTGGCTGCCGGATCGGGGCGCTTCGGGCTTTGAGGCGGAGCGTTTAGCCCTGGATATTGCCGCGGAAGACCGGCGCTGGCTGTTTATCGTCGACAAAGCCCCCACCGGCAAACCTGCCAAGGCTATGCGGACCGTCGTATACGTCGATCCCCTTCCCGAAGGGTCCTCCCCCGAAGCCCTGGAGCGGGAAATCCGGGAAGCCCTGGGAGGGGAGGTCGTCCTCCGGGGCGGGGAAATACCGGCCTTTGCGGATGCCCGTGATGAGACCTTGCCACGGATAGACGAGGAGGTATAAAATAGGCAGGAAGACGGCGGCCGCCTTGACCTATAATGCCGGGCTGCCTGCCCCCCGGGTAGCGGCCCTGGGCAGGGACGGGGAAGCCCTGCGGATCCTGGCCATTGCCCGGGAGGCGGGGGTAGCGATCGTGGAAGATCCTGCCCTGGTTGCCCTGATCGAAGCCGGCGCCGGGGTAGGGGATTTTATTCCCCCCTGGTGTTGGGAAGCGGCGGCTCACATTTTGGCTTTTGTGCGGACCAAGGAGCAGAGATGAAAGAGATTTCGGTACGATCGCTGCGAGCGGGATTAATTTTCACAGAACCTGTCTTTATTGAAGAGAACGACCTTTTAGTTCCCAAGGGAATAGCCATACGGAAGAAAGACTTAGAACGGCTTAATTCCTGGGGGATCGTGACGGTGACCACCGAGGGCGAAGTAATCCCGGAGGCGGCGGAGGAAGGGACTATCTGGTTCCCCACGGTCCCGCCCCATCCTCCCGTTTTCCCGGCCCCGGCCCCGGCCCCGGCCCCTTCCCCGGCCGGCGTCCAGGAGAAGCGGGGGGGCCGCCGCTCCTATCAGGACTTTATCCTCGACCTGACGGAGTTTTTCGATTGCCTCGCTTCGGGAACGACCCCGGATGTTTCTTCCATCGACCGCAGCACCAGGGGGATCATCCGGATAGTTCAGGAATACCCGGCGCGGTTCCTGAACTATATCCTGGGGGAGGGCGGGGGCCATGATTTTGCCAAATCCGCGATTAATGCGGGAATTTTCTCCTATCTTATCGCGGCGGAATTGCGGCTTCCCACCTTCCGAATCTTCCAAATCGTGGCGGCCGCCCTGCTCCACGATGCGGGGATGCTCCGGCTTCCCCGGGGGCTTAAGGAAAAAAAGGATGCCCTGACCTCGGAAGAAATTAAGCTGATAAAGAGCCACCCCCTCCATTCCTACCGGATAGTCCATGAGGAGCTTTTTTACCCTGATGAGGTGGGGCGTATCGTCCTGCAGCACCATGAACGCTGGGACGGCAATGGGTATCCCCAGCGTATTGCCGGGGACGCGATAGATATGGGCGCCCGGATCCTGTCGGTGGCCGATGCCTTTGAGGCGATGATCAGCGAAAAGACCTACCGCAACTCTATGATAGCCTCTCATGCCATGCGGAATATCCTCGCCGGCCATTCCAAGCACTTTGACGTGGAGGTCGTCAAGGCTTTTATCAAAATCATGGGGATCTACCCCCGGGGGTCCCTGGTCCTCCTGAATAACGGCGCGGTTGCCCGGGTGGCGGAGGTCCGGAAGAATGCCCCCCTGCAGCCCCGGATTATCCTGTTGACCGATGGGTTCGGCAAGGTTTATGATGAAAACGAGGGGATGGTCATCGATCTGCTGGAAGAATCGGCGCTTTTTATCCTCCGGACTCTTGAGGGCAGGGAGTCTTCAAAAGGACATGCATAATGCCGGTTCAGGCCGGGAGGGGGAGGCGCGGGCAGCGGCGGCTTTGGAAAGGAAGGGCATGAGCATCATAGCCCGGAATGTCCGGTATCGGCGGGGGGAGATTGACCTCGTGGCGCTGGATGGGGAGGTTGTCGTATTTGTCGAAGTGAAGGCATGGTCACGCTATGGGATTGAGGATTTACAAACCAAGATAGATAAGAAAAAACAATGCCGGATCATAGAAACCGCTAAGTATTTCCTCGCATCCCATCGAGAATATAATTGTATGGCCGTTCGGTTTGATGTGGTCTTTATAGCTCCGGATGCTATTACCCATCTTACTTCAGCCTTTACGGAGTAGCCCTAATGGAGCAGCCATGATTGCCGTCCGGAGTAAGGATCAGTTCTCGTCTTCCAGAATTGATCATTTACGAAAAAAGATAAATAACGAGGATTACTTACACGAAGCGATCCAGCGTTTAGCTCAGATATTAACGAATGAGATCCTAGGGATTCCCCAGGGAGGAGTATCGCATGAACGGCAGTGGAAGAGGCGGAAATAACCGGCGCAGGAACTTTAGACGGCGGGAGCGGGATAACGATACCTGGCCGGAGGGTAAAAAAAAGAAAGATATCCCCCGGTACGATGTTAACCGCAGCATTATTTTTGAACGTCCCAAATGGACCCCTCCCCCGGTTTCCACCGAGCCGATTCCCTCGGTGGATTGTGCCTATTGCGGAAAACCCATTAAGGATATGTCCACGGCGGTGGCGGATAAGGATTCCGCTGAACCGGTTCACTTTGAATGTATCATCGCCCGAATTTCCCAGGGGGAAAAACTTGCTCCGGGGGATTCCGTCGCCTATATTGGGGGAGGCCGCTTCGGTATTGTCCACTTTAACAACGCCCAGGACAAACGGAATTTCAACATCAAAAAGATTTTGGAATGGGAGGACAAGGAAAACCGTTCCGAATGGCGTAAAATCATTGCCGATCATTATTCGGTAACATAATGAACCCCCCGAAAAAAAACAACGATTTTTTAGAAGATCCCCGGATTATAGAAAATTATGCCCTCCTTCAGGACATAGGGGTTTTTCGTTACCTCGATCGGCTTCATAAGGAAATCCGGGATTATCAGAGCCTGCTTGCCGGGGCGGTGGATATTTTTAACCGTACCTCGGTCCATGATATTATGGATGCCGCGGTATGGCAAATATCGGATCAGTTTTTACCCTCCTTTATCGTTTTTCTTTGGAGGCCCCTCCAGGCCAAGGAGGACCTCACCATCCGGGGGTACCGGAATTACAAGGTGGCGGATTTCCCCATCAGTATTCACAGCATCACCGCCTTTGACGATTTTTTTCATCATTATCCCCGGCCGGTGAATTACCGGTTCATGGCGGAATACATAGGAAATAAGCCCGCCCTCCGCTCCTTAGACAAGATTGAGCCCGAATTGGTCGCCCCCATCCTGGGCCCCTCAGACCTCTACGGCATTATCCTGGTGGGCCGTAAAATGCTGAATGCCGACTATTCCTCGGAGGAACTGGACTACCTTCAGCACCTGATGTCCTTTGTTTCCAATGCCATTCAGAACCACCTCCACTATGAACGTTCGGTCCGGGATGTCAAAACCGGGCTTTTCAACCACGGTTTTCTAATGACCCGGCTGAACGAGGAAATCGCCCGGTCAAGACGGCTCAACGGCTTTGCGTCCGTCATCGTCATTGACGTGGATAATTTTAAGGATTTTAACGATAATTACGGCCATCTGGCCGGGGATCGGGTGCTGGAAAACATCGCCCTCTTGATAAAGCAGAGCGTCCGGACCGAAGATATTCCCTCCCGCTTCGGCGGGGAGGAATTTACGATTCTGCTTCCCGACGCGGATAAGTTTACGGCCTGGCGGGTTGCGGAACGGCTGCGGCTTTCCATCTCGGAGATGAGCGTCCCCTGGTCCCACCCCCTGCCCCGGGTTACCATCAGTTGCGGGATATGCGAGTTTCATAAGGAATCCCAGCTTACCGCGGAAGAAATTATAAACCGGGCCGATGAAGCCCTGTACCAGTCAAAAAAACAGGGAAGAAACCGATCCTCCCACTGGAAATCGGGGCTCCTGTTTAAGCTGGAACATAAAAATACGGAACGGAAGCCCGATGAAAGGTGTTGAACAGGGCCGGATTTTCCACTACCCTGTAGAGAAGGGGGAGTTTTCTTTATGGGAGGTATGCCATGATCGGTATTATTGGGGCCATGGAAAACGAGGTAACCCTGCTTCGTCTGGCCATGGATGAGATACAGTCCAAGACCCTGGGGAGCTTTGAATTTACCACGGGGAAGCTTGAAAAGAAAAACGTGGTCCTGCTGCGCTGCGGTATCGGCAAGGTAAACGCGGCGGTGGGCTGCGCCTTGCTTATCGATCACTATAAGCCTGATTTTGTCATCAATACCGGGTCCGCCGGAGGGATCGACCCTTCCCTGAAATTCGGGGACGCGGTTATCGCCGACCGCATCCTCTATCACGATGTGGATATTACCGCCTTCAACTACGCCCCGGGACAGATCCCCGGAATGCCCCAGGATTTTCCCGTGCCCGAGGACCTCATCCGGCGGGCGGAGGAGGCGGTGGACCAGCTCAAGGGGGAAAAGGTCCTGCCGTCGGATTTTAACCACCGCCGGGGCCTCATCGGTTCCGGGGATGTCTTTATGTACGATCCCCGGCGGATCGATGCGGTCCGGGAGCTTTTTCCCCGCCTGGGGGCGGTGGAGATGGAGGGGGCCGCCATAGCCCACACCTGCTACCTCTTCCGCATCCCCGCCCTGAT
>JAITRV010000174.1 GCA_031288215.1 Spirochaetaceae bacterium
GACGACGAACATGTGGGCAACATCTTCTCCCAGGGCCTGGTCCATGTGGGCGAGGAGGCCCGGTGAGCCGCCCCGGGTGTTATACTCCTTTAGGCATAAAAATATCGCCAGGCAAAACAATTGCCTGGCAAAAGTGCGGGGGCGTTGCGGGGGCAGAGCACCCGCAGAGGGGGTAGGCTGGGACCTTGGCCCAGCCGTAGGGGGAGACTTCCCCCTTAAAATATACCGGTGTTATTTCCATGGTTAAAGCAGTATATCTACGGGGGTCTTTCAAATTTTCGCAAAGCTGCCTTGATTTTAAAAAGGCGGGCTTTTGACAGTTCTTTCGGAAGCCATTTCCACCGGAAACGAAGTTCCCGCGCTAACCGGGTTTTGGCGTTTTTTTGACAAAGCGGGGAATTTTTGGTATCTTAGATTTTCCAGGAGCGCTTATGGTAAACGTGCAGAATGTTACGAAGATTTACGGCGCCAGGCGGGTGGTGGATAACATCAGCTTTAGCCTGGGGGATCGGGGGATTCTTGGCTTTCTTGGCCCCAACGGGGCGGGGAAATCCACTACCATGAATATCATTGCCGGGTATACATCCTCCTCCGCGGGGACCGTGACGGTGAACGGCAGTGAAATTCTTGAAGACCCCATCGGAGCCAAGCGGAATGTGGGCTACCTTCCCGAACGGCCCCCTTTGTACCCGGACATGACGGTGTCCGCCTACCTTTCTTTTATCTTTGATCTGAAAAAGCTCCCCCTTCCCAAGAAGCCCCATATCAACGAGATCTGTGAGGCTGTGGGTATTGGGCCGGTGCAGAAGCGGATCCTCAAGAACCTGTCCAAGGGCTTCCAGCAGCGGGTGGGCCTGGCCCAGGCCATGCTGGGGAATCCGGGGCTCCTTATCATGGACGAGCCCACCGTGGGTCTGGACCCGGTGCAGATCCTGGAGATCCGCGGCCTTATCCGGGACCTGGGGAAGAAATCCGCGGTGATTTTCTCGTCCCACATCCTCCAGGAGGTCCAGGCGGTCTGCGACCGGGTCATCGTGATCAACAACGGGGTCCTTATCGCCGATGACAGCCTGGAAAACCTTTCCCGGCTGGGGGATAACCGGATTTTCCTTTCCGTGGAAGGCCCCGGGGAGGAACTGCTTCCCCAAATCAGGGCCCTGCCGGGGCTTAAATCCGTCAGCCTTTTGGACCAGGCGGATGAGGAGGGAGCGGCCTTTGAGATCGAAAGCGAGACCGGCTGCGATCCGCGGCGGGACCTCTTTAATCTCCTGGCGGCCGCCGGCCGGCCCATCCTTTCCCTGCGGAAAAACAGGGTCTCCCTGGAAGACGCCTTTATCCGGCTTACCGCGGGGGACAACGCCGCCCTCTCCGCCATCGCGGGGACCGCCGCCCCTTTGCCGGAGGCCGGAGAAACCGCCGCCCCGGAGAACGCCTCTGAAGAACCCGTTCCGGCGGAGAGTTTTTCTGAC
The DNA here is from genome assembly GCA_031288215.1 of Spirochaetaceae bacterium. GTDB lineage: Bacteria > Spirochaetota > Spirochaetia > Treponematales > Breznakiellaceae > JAIRMO01. The sequence continues at coordinate 1,470 of JAITRV010000174.1, forward strand.
GAATCTGCCCCCGTGGAGGGCGCTGAACCCGGCCCGGACAGCGGCGGACCCGGCCCGGCGGCCGGGGGGGACGCTCCGGAGGAGCCGGATACAGCCGGCGAAGGAGAAGAACGATGATCGCGGTAATCAGACGGGAGCTGGGGGCCTATTTCAGTTCCCCCATCGGTTATGTGTACCTGGGGGTCTTCTACCTCCTTACGGGTTATTTCTTTTTTGCCGGGGTCCTCTTTGCCAACAGTTCCGTCATGACCCCCGTATTCCAGGTGATGATTAACATCGTCATGTTCCTTACCCCGGTGTTAACCATGCGCCTTATGTCCGAGGACCGGCGGCACCGGACCGATCAGGTCCTGCTTACCGCCCCGGTGACCCTGGGGGCCATTGCCGCGGGTAAGTTCCTGGCCGCCGCCCTGGTCTACACCGCCGGGGTAAGCATGACCCTGGTGTATTCCATCGTGGTGGAGGTCCTGGCCCAGGTAAATTGGGCCATGGTGTGGGGCAGTTACATCGGCATCCTGCTCCTGGGCTTCGCCTTTATCGCCATTGGGCAGTTCATTTCGTCCCTTACGGAGAATCAGGCCATTGCCGCCATTGGCTGCTTTACCGTGGTCCTGGCGATCTTCCTTATGGACGCCCTTATCGACATTGTTCCCAACCCCCTGCTCCGTACCGTGCTGCAGGGAATCTCCTTTATGAGGCGCTATACCCCCATTACCAACGGCATCCTGGGCATAGCGAACCTGGTGTTCTTTATCAGCGTGTGCTGTATATTCCTGTTTCTAACAACCAGAGTGCTGGAAAAACGAAGGTGGAGCTAAAAGATGGCAAAGTTTTTTGAAAAGCGAAACCTGCGCTACGGCTTTGTTTCGGTCTGTATCACCCTGGTGGTGATCGCTGTCATCGTTCTTTTTAATGTGGTCCTGACGGCCCTGTTCAAGAAGTACCCCCTGGACATCGACCTTACCGAGGACCGGATCTTCGAAATCTCCGGCGAAACGATTAATTTCCTGGAGAACCTGGATCAGGATGTTGCTATTTATATCCTCAATACGGAGTCCAGTTTTATTACCGGCAGTCCCACGGAATATTTTATCCAGGCCAACGAGGTAATTCGGAAATACTCCCAGTATTCCTCCCGGGTGCGCCTTGAGTACGTGGACCTGATCCGCAACCCCGATTTTCCCTCCCGCTTCCCCGACGCGGACGCCACTATCAACGATATTCTGATCGTCGCCGGGGACAAGGCCCGGAAACTCAGCCCCCGGGACCTCTTTAACATCCAGACCTCCTACTACGGGAGTTACATATCCTCCTCCAAGGCGGAGCAGGCCATGACCAGCGCCCTCCTGGGCGTCACCAGCAAGAAAAGTTCCCTGGCGGCGGTGATCGGCGGCCATGGGGAACTGGACGTGGAGTCCTTCGCGGAACTTCTGCGGATGAACGTCTGGGATGTGGTTACCGTCAACACCATAACCGAGCCAATCCCCCCGGAGGCCAGCCTCCTGATCCTTGCCGCCCCCGGCCGGGACCTCTCCGTTGAGGAACTGGCCAATATCGACGGATTCCTGGAAGGGGGGAGCAACCGGATCTTCTTCTACCTCGGTTCCCTGGCCCAGGGCGGTCAGTCGAATCCGCTTGATCAGCCTAGTTTTCCCAACCTGGACGCCTTTCTTACGGAATGGGGCCTGGCGGTGGACGGCGGGGTTGTCTTTGAGACCGACAGCTCCCGGATCATCGGGGATTCTCCTTATCTGTCCTTCGCGGATTTTGTGGAAGACGATTACTCAAAGCAGGTGATCTCCAAGGGGCTCTACCCTGTGCTGCCCCAGTCCCGGCCCCTGCGGCTGGTTTATGAGGCCCAGCGTTACCGGAAGACCCAGGTCCTTATCCGCTCCTCCCCCAGCGCCGGTATCCGTCCGCCGGAGGCCCCCCTGGACTGGAACCCCGGCCCCCAGGATCTGAAGGCCGACATCCCCCTCCTGGCCCTGAGCAGCTCCACCCGGAGCAATGTGGATAGGGAGACTATCAAAGCCCATGTCCTGGTCTGCGGTTCCGTGGCCGCCTGGAATTCCAGTATCCTGGGGAACATCAACATCGCCAATTCCGGCTACTTCCTGGACCTTCTGGGCCGTCTTTCCGGCCGGGAAGACCAGCTCTACATCGAAGACAAAACCCTGGGCTTCTCCAACCTGAATGTCACCGCGATCCAGGTTATCATCCTGTCCCTTATCTTTATTGTCCTGGTTCCCCTGGCCGTCCTGGTCACAGGAATCGTCGTCTGGCTTCGCCGCCGCCACCGCTAGGAGGCTCCCATGGCGAAGAAGCTGATATTTATTCTGGCGATGGTGGTTCTGTTGGGGGTCCTGGGCCTTGGCCTGTTCCTCCTTAACCGTCCTGCCAAGGCGGCGGAACCAGCCGCATCAACTCTCCCGGAAACGGAGTACCTTATCGACTACCGGGATGAAAAATACGGGGGCCTGGCCTCCGTCACCGTAAAAAATGAGAAGGGGGAGTACACGGTCCTCCCCGGCGATCCCCCTTCTGTTCCCGGCTGGGAGGCCCTTATCACCAGCGCCTACCCCCTAACCCGGATACTGGATATTTCCAGGAGCCTGAGTTCCCGGGGCCTTGTGGCGGAGGAGGCGAATCCGGCGGTCTACGGCTTGGATAAGCCCCGGGCCCAGGTGGAGATTAAAACCCAGTCCGGGGAGGGGACCACGCTTTTCATCGGCGCCGATGTCCCCGACGGGATGGGCATCTATGTCGGGCTGGGGGGCCCGGTATACCAGGCGAGTAAATGGGAGATGGAAAATTTTTTCCAGGGGCTCCTCGATTTTGTAAGCAAAGAACTAAGCCCCCAGCTCCCCGATGACGGCTACGGCGGCTTTGCGTTTGAGGAAATTACCCTGGGCGGCACGGTCCGGCCCGACGGCATAGTCAGGGTTATCTACAAAGAACAGCAGGATGTCCAGCCGGGCCGCATCAGCAACGCCTACCGGATTTCCGGCCCCATAGAAGCTTCCCTGAACCTGGATAAGGGTTACACCATTCTTAAATCCATCCCCGGCGTCAACGCGGATCGGGCCGTGGCCCGGATTGGCGGGGACCTGGCCCTTTACGGCCTGGATAAACCCTATTCCACCGCCTTCATCAGCGGGACTCTGGGGCAGGGGCTGGGGGGCTTTGGCCTTCTGGCCTCCAAGCCCGATGCCGAAGGCAACGTGTATATCTGCCGCCAGGGGGACGAGCTGATCTACCAGATAGCGGCGTCCAGCCTCCCCTGGCTGGAGGTAAGCTGGTGGGATCTTATGGACAAGATGATCATCCTGCCCTTCATCGACGACCTTGCCCAGGTGGACGTGATCAGCCCCCAGCGGCGGGTCAGCTTTAACCTGAGCGGGGAAGGGGACGATCTTAAAGTGGAAGCCCAGGGCGTGGAACTGGACACCAAATTTTTCCGCAGTTATTACCAGAGCCTCCTCAGCGCCCTTTACGATGAATACACCGCTGACAAGATCCCCCCCGGCGC
>JAITRV010000296.1 GCA_031288215.1 Spirochaetaceae bacterium
GTTGTACCAGGGTACGAACCATGGAGATCCGCTCCTCCGCGGAAAAAAGACACTTCTTTTGCCGGTTTTCGGCAACCACCACCAGAACCTCATGGAAGATCTGGGAGGCCCGCTCTATAATGTCGAGGTGGCCCAGGGTGGGGGGATCGAATGATCCGGGAAACGCCGCTTTGAGCATAAGACACCATACCGGAGGAAAGCCGTTCGGTCAAGGGCGGGACGGGCATTGCCCAGGGCTCCTGCATTTACTCAAAAAAAAGAAGAAGAACCACGGACACACACGGACCAACACGGACTTGTTGTTTGAAATTCATGCGTTTGTCCGTGTTTGTCCGTGTGGTCCGTGGTTAAATTTCTTTGGATATACTATTGAGTCATTGAGAGTAATCAAGGCACCAAGACGATTATCTCATAAAAAAGTATGAAAAAAAAGTAAATGCAGGAGCCCTGAAGTTGTCGGCTCTTGACATTGCCGCGGTAAAGAAGATGTATTAAACGGTGAGAACCTCTGAAAATCCCGGCGGGGTTTTCAGAGGTTCCCCTGGGTTTGTTTGGAAAGATAAAGCGGTTTTTAGTAAGGAGCTTGTTATGACGGTAAAGAACCATCTTCCACTTGTATACGGTGTTGTTTTTTTGATCGGATGTATGGGATGTGCGCTATCTCCCGTTGAAACCGATGGTGGTGAGCCAATCGGAATAGGTTTTATCCCTCACTTTATCATTGAGAACGAAAGTTCAACGGCTGCGGCCATAAGCCTTAAAAAGGCATATCATTATAACGGCGCTTGGGATGTTCTATCTGAAGCAGGCAGAGAGTCAGACTCCCCGGTCAACGCAGAGCTAGCGCCAAACGAAGATGTTGCCTTGGAAACATGGACAAGTATACGTGCTGATGTCGATTTTCCAATTATTGCATCTTTTGCCCTCACCATAGCCGGCAAGCATTATGTGGGCTGGGCAGCCGGGAGCGGTACCGGTGATCTGCGGGAAATCGTTCAATATGGATTAGGGTATGTCCGCATCGTACCCGGAGAAATTGACCTGCGTAATCCGGCGCCTGTCTTGACTTCGACCTTAACGCCGGCGGCGGTTGAACAAAACGAATCTAGAAAAGATGTTACCGCGACATACCGGGTCACCATCACCGATGGAGAGGTAAGCTTCGCCCTTGAGAAGCAGAGCGTGGTTTATTGAAGGCGCGAAGGGCAGGTAACAGGTACCTGCCCTTTATTCGTTATGTGCCAGGAGTTCCTTCGTGTAGGGGTGCCGGGAAAGGGGAAGCTGTTGTTTTTATTTGGGGAGATGCTCCAGGCCTCCGTTTTGCTTTATAGCCCGGATCGTCGCTTCAATATGTTCTTCCATTATAGCCTCGCATTTATCTTTATCTCCCTGTTTGAGGGCGTCAATGATTTTCCGGTGATAGGGAATGCCGATATTCCGGCCCAGCAGATGCACAATGTCGATCATGGCGGAGAAGAGGATGCTGTTGATAAGTTCATGGACCTTGATGATGATTGAATTGCCGACTACTTTCGCCAAATAGCTATGAAATGCCATATCCGCTTCTATATACTCCGCCCCGTGGTTTACATCCCGCACCATGGCGGCATAGGTTTCTTCCAGAAAATCAAAATCTTCGGGACGGATCTTTTCTACCGCCAGGCCGATAATTCCTTTCTCGATAATCTTTCGGTATTCCAAAACAGTGATCAGATCCTGATTTTTATGAATCCGCATCAGGGGATGCAGGGAATCGACATTTTCGGCAACGGAAATTTTTTTTACAAAGGTTCCCCCTCCGTGTTTGGTCTCCACCAGCCCTAAAATCTCCAACTGCTGAATAGCCCCCCGGACGGTTACCCGGCTGACGCCGAACATATCGCACAATTCGTGTTCCGAGGGGAGTTTTTCCCCTTCCTTCCAGACGCCTCGCATAAGCTGTTCTTTCAACTTCGCATAAACTTGAGAACGAAGCGATTCGGTTTTTAGTTTTTCAATGCCCTTCATATTTTATATCCTTCTTTTATACCCTTCGTATTATACCCTTCGTATTATACCCTTCATATTATTCCTTTTTTGGGGACCTGCCTTACCATACACTTATTTTTTTTTCTTGTCCATAAAATTTTGCTTGACATATCATATCCGTCATGATATGATATGTTGACTAACAAGTTAGGAGGAAAGCCATGAAGAAGAGATTTGTTATTGTTTTATCGGTCCTTGCGGCGGCGGCGCTGTTTTCAGCCTGTTCCGATAAGGAATCCGCTCCGATCGAGCAAGCCCAAGCCCCGGCAGGAGGCGAGGTAGTAACCCGTGAAGTAGCAAGAACCGTGAAGCCTGATTATACCATCAGGTTGGCGTATCTCGACGCCGGAACCTGGCCGGATGTTACCAAGGCCCCGCTTCCTGAACACGCCTTTGGGCTGGTGTTTAAAAGCATTGTGGAGTCCAATTCCAACGAGAAAATCGCGGTTGAGCTGTTTCCCAATAATCAGTTGGGGGATACCAAGGCAACCATGGAAATGACCATCACCGGAAGTATTGAAATGGTCATTACTACCGGTACCGCCGCCAGCCTTTATCCTGAGCTTCAGGTGTTTTTCCTGCCCTATGTGTTTAAATCCGATGAAATTGCCTGGGATATTTTTGACAACAGCCGGTTTTGGCGGGATATGAGCGCCGATTTTGAGAAAAGAACCGGCCTTACCATCCTTGGGGCGGGACAAAACGGCACCCGGCATTTTACCAACAGTAAACGGCCTATTCATACCCCCGCAGACATGAAGGGCCTCAAATTCAGGGTCATGCAATCCCCCATTTATGTCAAAATGGTTGAGGCTATGGGCGCTCAGGCAACGCCCCTCGCGTCCGGTGAGGTCTATACCGCCTGCCAGACCGGCGTCGTTGATGGTCAGGAAAACCCCGTATGGAATATCGCCGCCAACAAATGGTACGAGGTTCAGAAATATATTACCCTGGACGGCCATGTGTGGAGCGAGAATTTTGTCATGATTAATACCAACTATTTTAACAGCCTGCCCAAAGAATATCAGCATATTATTAGGATTGCTACCTATCACGCCATCCAGGCGGACCGGGCCGCGGAAGATCTTGCTTCCCGGGTACTCGACTTTGCCGCAATCCAGTCTTCCATGGAAGTATATGTGCCCACCGCCGCTGAGCTTGAGGAATTCAAAAAAGCCGCCGCTCCGACCTATGACTGGCTCCGGGGTGAGATCGGCGATGAGGTGGTTGATAAATTCCTTGCCGCCGTGAAGGAATCGGAACAGAAATTCGGTTATTAATAACATAACATACCGCGCCGAACCAGAGGGGGCTGCCGCGCGGTATGTTGATTTGTTGACAAGTCCAATACACCGCCTTTATGGCGGGAAGAATTTTTTGTCGAATGGCAGAGATGCGGGGCATCTTTGCCGTTTCAGGAGTAGGGTATGAAAGTATTTGATACGATAAGCGATTTTTTTGAAAAAATTGGAATGGTCCTGACTACCGGCATCCTGCTGATCGTATTCCTGCTGGTTTTTTTCGGCGTCATATTCCGCCTGATCAATTTCAGGTTTGCAATGTATGAGGAATTGTCCCGCTGGGGCCTGGTGGGGATGACTTTTATCGGCGCCAGTGTCGCGTTGAAACAAAAACAACATGTGGGTATCAATATGCTTGTCCAGGCCCTTCCCCTTGGCGCCGGAAAGGTCTGCGTTATTATTGCCCATTTGGCGGTTATGGCTACCCTGGGAATTTCCGCATGGTTCAGCGGCCGGGCGGCGTTGGCGGCCCAGGGAATGACCGGCGATATCGTACCGGTTCCGATGATGTACATAAAATTTACCCTGCCCCTTGGAATGGTGATGATGCTCTTCCATCTGCTGGCAGGTCTTATCAGGATATTCAAATCACGGGATATCAATAAGATTTTGATCGGTTCTTGACAAGGAGCGTTTATGGGTATTATAGCGGTTGTTTTTATCGTATCAATGCTGATTGGCGTCCCCATTGCCTTTGTGCTTGGCGCCTCGGCTCTCTATTATTTCTTTTTTCTCAGTAATGTGCCCCTGGATATGATCGGGCAGAAACTGTACGCCGGCTGCGACAATTTTGTACTGCTGGCCATCTATTTTTTTATCCTTGCCGGTGAATTGATGAACCGGGCAAAGATTACCGATGCGCTGATCGATTTTTCCAAGATCCTCGTGGGGAGAATCCCCGGGGCCCTTGCCCAGGTCAATATTGTGGTCAGCGTGTTTTTCGCCGGGATCACCGGTTCGGGGGTTGCCGATACAGCCGCCATTGGATCGGTACTGATCCCCGCCATGAAAAAAGAAGGGTACAGTGCCGAATATTCCACCGCGGTAACGGTCGCGTCTTCGGTTATCGGCCCCATTATCCCCCCCAGCGTGGTAATGGTTATCTATAGCATGGCTACCGGGACATCGGTCGGGGCTCTTTTTGCCGCGGGGTTTATCCCCGGTTTGGCGATTGCCCTATCCTTGATGATCCTGAGCCTGTATTACGCCATCAAATATAAGCATCCCCGCCGGACTGAAGTCATGTCTTTTAAAGAAGCCATCACCACCGTGAGAAAATCCCTTGTGGCCCTGCTCTGTCCGGTAGTCCTGGTGGGGGGAATTTTTTCCGGGCGGTTTACCCCCACTGAAGCCGCCGCCGTCGCCTGTTTTTATGCGATTATCGCCGGGGTGTTTATTCTCCGGACGCTCACCTTTAGGGACCTGCTGGAAAGCTTCAAAAAAGCCGCTATCTCAGGTTCAGTTATTTTGCTTATTATTTCCACGGCCGCCCTTTTCGGGCAGTTCATGGCCCTTGAACGGGTCCCCACCCACATGGCCCGGGCCATCCTCAGCATTACCCACAACAGATATATGTTTCTTCTCCTGGTAAACCTGCTCCTCCTGTTTATGGGTATGATCATGGAAACCGGCGCCAGCGTTATTCTTTTGGCTCCGATTCTGGTACCCATAGCCCTGCAGATCGGGATTCATCCTATCCATTTTGCCCTGGTCATGATCGTAAACCTGAATATCGGGTTAAGTACGCCGCCGGTAGGGGTCTGCCTCTTTGCGGCGGCTCCCATCGCCGGAATCAGCCTTGAGCGGATTTCAAAAGCCGCGTTTCCATTCATCCTTGCGGAAATAGCGGCCTTACTGGTTCTCACGTATGTTCCCGAACTGGTACTGATAATACCGCGCCTCCTTGGGTATGCGTAGGAGGGCAGGGAAATGAAAGCGTTATACTATACCGGCGTCAAAACCATGGAACTGCGGGATATCCCCGTGCCCGTTCCCAAAGCAGGGGAGTACCTTATCCGGGTCAAGGCAAACGGTATCTGCGGTTCCGATGTTGAAGGCTATTTGGGTAAGACCGGGCGGCGGACGCCCCCCATGATTATGGGCCATGAAGCGGCCGGTATTATTGAAGAAGCCCCCGCGGGTGGCAAATACCCCCGGGGACAGCGGGTGGTGGTATTCCCCAAGCCCTTCTGCGGGGTCTGCGATTATTGTAAAGCGGGGTTGGTGAATGTTTGCCCCGAGGGAATTTGTATGGGCGTCATGGATGTAAACGGAAGCATGACCGAATATATCACCGTTGAAGAAAAATACCTTTTGCCCTTTTCTCCGGATCTTTCTTTTAATGAAGCGTCCATGGCAGAACCTCTGGCGGTCGCCTATCGATCGGTTCATAAAATACCGCAGGAAGAAATCGATAATGCTCGGTATGGTATGGTGATCGGCGCGGGGACCATAGGGCTTTTGATCCTTTCCCTGCTGAAGCTCCGGGGGGCAAAAAACCTGATAGTTTCCGATGTTTCTCCCTTCCGCCTGGATACCGCGAAAAATATAGGGGCTGATTTTACCATCAATGCCCGGGAAGGGGATTTACCGGAACAGGTAAAGGATATTACCGGCGGGAAACTTTGTGATTTTTCCTTTGAAGCGGTGGGCATTGCCCCCACCGCCGCTCATTCCCTTGCAAGCCTGCGGATTGGCGGAACCGCCGTATGGGTGGGAAACGCGCAAAAAATGGTCGAGGTGAATATGCAGCAGATTGTGACCACGGAACTCACCATTAAAGGTAATTATGTATACGATTTCTCCGGCTTTTCCGAAAGCCTGAACCTGCTTGAAAAACAAAGGATCAGCACTGCGGCGCTGATGACCAACACGTATCCTTTAAGCGAAGGGGTACAGGCATTCAAAGATTTGGAAAACAACCGGGAAGGCAGGATGATCAAGGTGTTTCTTGAAAGCTGAAAAAATTTCCATCCCTGGGGTGGTTATAAAATGAAGGAGTATCCCATGTTAAACCCGGAAGAGAAAAAGAAACTTGAACAAACGGCCCTGCGGCTCCGCTACGATTTAGTGGAAATGATGGGCGTGGGGGTCGCGGGACATCTGGGCGGGTCCAGTTCCCTGGCGGAAACCATGGCGGTCCTGTATTTTCATCAGATGAATTTCAGCGCCGACCGCTTGCATGACCCCAACCGGGATCGGTTGATCCTTTCCAAGGGTCATGCGGCGTTGATCCAATACGCCGCCCTTTGTGAAAAAGGCTGCTTCCCCCGGGAGGAACTCAAACGGGTCAAGACCCTCCATGGCCTGCTCCAGGGTCATCCCGACCTGTCCGTCCCCGGGATCGAGGCGGTTACCGGTTCCCTGGGACAGGGCTTGTCCATTGCCCTGGGAATATCGTTGGCCCTCAGGTTAGACAAAAGTCCCGCCCGGGTGTATGCCATTATGGGGGACGGCGAACAGTCTGAGGGCCAACTCTGGGAAGCAGCCATGGCGGCGGTCAATTTTAAGGTGGATAATCTCACCGCCTTCATCGACTGGAATAAGGTTCAAGCCACGGGAGCCACAAAAGACATTTTCAGCATTTCTGATTTGGACAAGAAATGGTCCGGCTTCGGTTGGCAGGTGATCGGTGTGAACGGTCATGATAGTGAAGCAATTCTGGGGGCCCTGGAAGAGGCGGTATCGGTGAAGGGGAAGCCTTCGGTGATCATCCTGGACACCATCAAGGGAAAGTCCTTCTCCTTTGCCGAAGGGAACGCGGCCTACCATAACGGTATATTCACCGAAGCGGTCTATCAACAGGCCTTGAAAGAACTGGATGCCATAAAGGCGAGGATATAATTATGGAAAATATAACAACGATAAAAAGGGCCAGCCTCCGCACGGCCTACGGGAACGCCCTCGTGGAACTGGGTAAAAAAAACAACGATATCGTCGTCCTGGAAGCGGATCTGGGAAAATCTACCATGTCGATACTTTTTAAAGAACTGTTTCCTGAGCGTTATTTTGAAATGGGTATCGCCGAGCAGAATATGGCCTCTGTTTCCGCGGGGCTTGCCTTGACGGGTAAAATACCCTTTTACAGCACCTTCGCGGTTTTTGCGTCCGGCCGGGCCTATGATCAGATCCGCTGCTCCATCGCCATTCCCCAGGCGAATGTGCGGATCTGCGGGTCAAGCTGCGGCCTTTCGGACTTTGGAGACGGAAAAACCCATCAGTCCGTGGAAGACGCCAATATCATCAAGGCGATTCCCGGTATGACGGTGCTGAATCCCGCGGACGCGGTGGAAGTACAAAAGATGATGAAGATAATGGTTTCTTACAAGGGGCCGGTGTATATCCGGATCAACCGGAACGATCTCCCGGTGTATACTTCCCCCGATGAGGAGTATCAAATCGGCAAGATGTATCCCGTCACTACCGCCGATTCCGGCTCCGCGGAGGCGGTGATCTTTGCCACCGGGGCAATGGTGTGGCAATCCGTGGAGGCCGCGGAATCCCTCAAAAAAGAGGGGATCAGCGTCCAGGTGATAAATGTCAGTACCCTGAAACCCCTCCTCAAGGAGGAAGTACTGAAGTATGCCGCGGGTAAACAGGCGATCGTTACCGCCGAAGAGTCAAACAAGATCGGCGGCCTCGGAAGCGGCATCGCATCCCTTATCATCGGGGAAATCAATGTGCCCTTTGAACAGATCGGCATTGAGGACCAATTCGGAACATCGGCCCACAGCTACGAGGAATTGCTGGAAGCCTACGGCCTTTCGAGCGGCCATATTTACCAAAGGGTAAAAAAAGCCTTAAAAAAATAATACGGAGGAACAAGATGACTATTGGATTTATTGGACTGGGGATCATGGGCAGGCCCATGGCGAAAAACCTGATCAAAGCCGGGTATAAACTGGCGGTATACGATAAATACGCGAAATTTGACGACATAGTCGCCTTGGGCGCCGCGACGGCTTCTTCCAACAAGGAAGTAGCCGCTCAAAACGAGGTGATTATCACCATGCTGCCCAATTCGCCCCATGTTAAAGAGGCTATCCTCGGCTCAGACGGCGTTATCGAAGGAATCAGCGCCGGGAAAATCGTGGTGGATATGAGTTCCATCGCCCCGGCGGCTTCCCGGGAGGTGGGGGAGGCCCTCAAGGCCAGGGGGGCGGCTTTCCTGGATGCCCCGGTTTCCGGCGGCGAGCCCAAGGCTATTGACGGAACCCTGGCGATCATGGTTGGGGGAGATCAAAAAAGTTTCGATACCCTCAAGCCCGTTTTGGAAAAAATGGGGTCCTCCGTCACGTTGGTGGGGGACATCGGCAGCGGTAACGTAACGAAACTGGCCAATCAAATCGTGGTAGCCCTCAACATCGCCGCGGTATCGGAAGCCTTTGTTCTCGCCGCCAAGGCCGGGGTCGATCCCGTCAAAGTTTTTGACGCCATCAAGGGCGGGCTTGCGGGTTCCACGGTGATGAACGCCAAAGTTCCCATGATCCTGGATGGCAATTTCAAACCCGGTTTCCGGACGGAGCTTCACGTCAAGGATCTGCAAAACGCCCTGGATACCGCCCATGCGCTTAATGTGCCGGTGCCGTTGACCGCGGCGGTGATGGAAACGCTCCAGGCCCTCACGGTTGACGGTTTGGCGGCCAGCGATCACAGCGCCATTGTCCGGTACTATGAGAAACTCGCCAAAATAGAAGTGAGGCGTTAGAACCGAGGAGATCGGCGTGAAAAGACTGGAAGATAAGGTTGTTCTGATATCCGGGGCGGCTCAGGGGCTGGGGGCTGCCATGGCCCGGCTTTTTGCCGCCGAAGGGGCGCTGGTGTGCATCGGGGACCTCAAGGCCGGCGCGGGAAACCAAACCGTTGCGGAGATCCGCGCCAAGGGGCATCGGGCTTTTTTTATTACCCTGGACGTTACCAGCGAACAGAGCTGGATCGAAGCTTTCGCGGCGGTAGTCAGGGAAGGGGGCCGTTTGGATGCGCTGGTGAACAACGCGGGGATCAATATCCGGGAACCCATTGAAGTGATGAAGGAGGCAAACCTTGACGCCATGTTGGCGGTTAACGTAAAAGGTCCCTTTCTGGGAATTAAACACGTCATCCCCCTGCTGAGGAAAGGAGGGGGCGGTTCGATCATCAACATTTCTTCGGTGTGCGGCCTCATAGGCCACGCCTTTACCACCGAAGCCTATACCCTTACCAAGGGGGCGGTCACGCTGCTTACCAAATCCATCGCGGTCCGGTACGCCAAAGACAATATCCGCTGTAACAGTATCCACCCCAGCACGGTGGACACTCCCCTGATGCGGGAACTTTTCAAAGATCCGGCAAAAAAACAGGAACGCCTGGGGGAGGTCCCTTTGGGGCGGCTTGCCACGGAAACCGATGTGGCCAACGCGGCTTTATTCCTCGTCTCTGACGCGGCAGGTTTCCTCAATGGCGTGGCGCTCCCCGTGGACGGCGGGGTTACCGCGGATTGAAAAAAGGCTAAGGACCCGCGCAAGAATAAAATGCCATGCATTTTATTCTGATTGCTTATACAGCAAGGAAATAACATGACCAATTGGTCATGTTATTTTTGCGCGGGTCCTAAAACCCGACATGCGGCCTTTTAACCGCTACTCGTTATGTGCCAGGAGTTCCTTCGTGTAGGGGTGCCGGGGGGCGGAATAGACCTCCTCGGCGGCGCCGGTTTCCAGAATCCGGCCTTCCCGCATCACGGCGATGCGGTCGCAGAGATAGTATACCAGGTCGACGTTGTGGGAGATGAAGAGGATTCCCAGGGACAGGGTGTCGTTGAGTTCCCGGAAGAGGTTGAGGATTTGGGCCCCCACGGAAACGTCCAGGGCGCTCACCGCCTCGTCGGCGATGAGGAGCCGGGGCCGCAGCATCAGGGCGCAGCCGATGGCGGCCCGCTGTTTCTGCCCCACCGAGAGTTCCCGGGCCCGGCGGGTTTTGCAGGAGTTTTCCAGCCCCACCAGGTCCAGCATCTCGTCCACCCGTTTGCGGCGCTCAGCGGCGGTGCCTATCCGGTGGATCCGCAGGGGTTCCTCCAGGAGCCAGCCTATGCGTTTCACCGGATTCAGCGCGGCGGCAGGGTCCTGAAAGACCGCCTGGCACCGGCAGGACCGGTCCCATAGCGGGCTATCGCCGCTACGCTCCCGCCATTGAGACCGGCTTTCCCGCCGGAGGCCGTCGATGAGGATTTCCCCCCGGTAGTCGATAAGCCCCAGGATGCAGCGCCCCAGGGTGGTCTTCCCGCAGCCCGATTCCCCCACCAGGCCGAAGATCTCCCCGGGCCTCATGTCCAGGCTGACCTTATCCAGCACCGCCCGGCGTTGGCGCCTGCCGAAAAGCCCGTGGGAACGGCTTTCATAGACGTTGGAGACCTCCCGGATCGAGAGGAGGCTCGGTTCATCCACGGCCGGCCTCCTTTCCGCGGCCCGCCAGGACGCAATGCGCCCAGTGTCCGGCGGGGCCGGTTTCATAGGCGGGGCCGGTCTCATAGGCGGGACCGGTCTCATAAGCGGGACCGGCATCGAAGCCTGCCGCCTCGGGGAAAGCCGCCTCACAGCGGCTTTCGGCATATCCGCACCGGGGGGCGAAGGGGCAGCCGTCCCCGGCCCTGCCTTTGAGACCGGCCGGGATGGTTGCCAGGGGCCGGCCCTTCCGGTCCCGGCTGGGGATGGAACCCAGGAGGAGCCGGGTATACTCGTGGAGGGGCTTGCGGAAGATCGCCTCCACCGGGCCGGACTCGACGATCCTCCCCGCATACATCACCAGGAGGCGGCCGCACAAGCGGCGTATCACGCTGAGATCGTGGGAGATGAAAAGGATGGCGGTCCCCAGTTCCTGATTTGTTTTCCGAAGGAGCGAGAGGATCTGGATCTGGGCGGGGAGGTCCAGGGCGGTGGTGGGCTCGTCGGCGATGAGGAGCCGGGGCCGGTTGATCACCGCCAGGGCGATCATCACCCGCTGGCACATCCCCCCGGAAAGCTGGTGGGGATAGGATCGGAAGATCCGTTCAGGATCAGGCAGCCCCACATGTTCCATCATATCCAGGACCCGGCGGCGGATGAGGGCCGCGTCCCGCTCTCCGTGGAGTCTCAGGACTTCGGCGATCTGGACGCCGATCCGCTGCAGGGGGTTCAGGGAGGCCGCCGGTTCCTGGAAGACCATGGAGAGGTCCCGGCCCCGGATACGGCTCAGTTCCCGGGGGGAGCGGGCCCCCAGGTCCCGGCCAAGGAAGCGGATGGTACCCCCGGTTTGCTCGACCGCGGGGGGGAGCAGGCCGGGGATGGAAAGGGCGGTGAGGGTCTTGCCGCAGCCCGATTCCCCCACGAGGCCGAGAATTTCCCCGCGCGCTATCCCAAAACTGATGTCCCGTATCACCGGGAAGCAGCGCGTTCCCCGTTTTATGCCCACCGAGAGGCCCCGCACGTCCAATACCATTGCGGCTCCTAGGCGTAACGCCGGCGGATTCCCTCGCCGAGGTAGTGGAAGGCGAGGACCGTCACCATGATCATGAACCCCGGTGAAAGGGCGCACCAGGGGGCGGCGAAGATGAAGTTCTGGGCTTCCGAGAGCATACGCCCCCAGCTCGGGATGGGGGGCTGGATCCCCAGACCCAGGTAGCTCATGGTGGCCTCCGCCAGGATCGCGTTGGAGAGCCCCAGCACCGACGCCGAGAGGAGGGCGGGGAGCAGGTTCGGCAGGATGTGGACAAAGATGATCCGCCGGGAGGAACATCCCCAGAGTTCCGCGGCCTTCACGAAGTCCCGGTCTTTGTATTCCAGCATCCCGCTCCGCATGATCCGCACGTAGCTGGGAATAAAAAGGATGAGCAGGGCGATGATCAGGGTGGCGTGGCTGTTATCCATGAGGGCCACCATCACCAGGGCCAGGAGTATCCCCGGAAAAGCGCTGAGGGCGTCCATGAGGCGCATGACGATCTCGTCAACGAAGCCCCCGGCGTAACCGGAAAGGAGCCCCAGGGCGGACCCGGCGGCGGCGCTCCCCGCCACGGTGATCAGGGCCACCAGAAGGGTATAGCGCCCCCCGATCATGATCCGGGAAAACACGTCCCTGCCGAAGTTATCGGTTCCCATGATATGCGCCGGGCTTGGGGGCATGAACCGCCCGCCGCTTTCCATCTCGTTATAGCCGTAGGGCCGGTAGAAAAAACTGACCAGGGCCATTCCCGCCACAAAGAGGGCGAGGGCGGCGCCCGCTTTGAAATCGGCGCCCCATCTTTCTTCCATACGTTATTTGATCCTAATCCGGGGGTCGATCACCTGGATGGCGATATCCACCAGGGTATTCGCCAGCACCACGATGAAGGCGATGTATACCACCAGGGTCTGCACCAGGGGATAATCCCGGGAATTGATGGAGGCGATCAGCAGCCGCCCGATTCCCGGAATGGTAAAAACCTGCTCGATCACGATGCTGCCGGAAAAGACCTCGGCGACGATCATCCCCAGGAGGGTAACCGCGGGAAGGCAGGCGTTTTTCAGGACATGCCGGTACAGGACGCGGCGGCGGGTGTTCCCCTTGCTCAGGGCCGTCCGGACATAATCGCGGTGAAGCTGCTGGAAAATCGAGGTCCGCAGGAATTTGACCACCAGGGCCGCATTGGGGACGGCAATGGCCAGGGCGGGAAAGATGAGGCAGCCCAGGAAGCCCCCGAAGTCGTCGGCATAGGACACGTAGGTCCCGGGGCTAAAGAGCCGCAGGCAGAGGCCGAAGATCCAGATGAAGAGAACCCCTAAGAAAAAGCCCGGCAGGGAGATATTGAGGGCCGTCAGGGTGTTCATCAGGCGGTCCGAAAAAGACCCCTCCCGCCGGACCGAGACCAGCACCGCGCCGGCCGAGATGAGGATGATGAAGATAAGGGAGAGCGCCCCCAGGGCCGCCGAGACCGGCAGCCGTTCCAGCACCAGGCCGCTGATGGATTCCCCCCGGAACCGGGAGGAATTGCCGAGCTTCCCGGTGAGGAAGCCCCCCAGCCAGGAGAGGTACTGGACCGGGAAGCTCCGGTCCAGCCCCAGTTCCGCCCGGAGGGCCGCCACCTGCTCGTCGCTGGCCTCTATCCCCAGGGCCAGGAGCGCCCGGTCCCCGGGAATAATCGTGAAGGCGGCAAAGGTGAGAAGGGACACTAAGAACAACGTTACCAGGGTTATGAACAAACGCTTAACCACAAAGATCACCCCAATCCCCCCTTTTTGAGGACAGTATAGCAATCCGGGCGTTTTTTTTCAATCGGGGGGAAACACCGTGCCGCCGGCGGCTGGTCCGGCAGTGCGAGGCCGGGGGCAGGGAGTAGCCGCCCCCTGTCCCCGCCTTTGAGCGCGGAAGCCCCTCCGCGCTCACCCCGCCGTTTCCGCAACCGCCTCTTTGGAAGGCCCCTCCTTGATGTAAAGCACGTTCTGCGGGCAGGCTTTGGCACAGATACCGCAGGAGATACATTTGGTGGGATTGGTCTTGCCTTCGGCCTTCACGATGACCCCGAAGGGGCAGGCCTCAATACACTTTCCGCAATCGACGCATTCTTTTTTGTTCAGCACATAGACGTCGTTTGCGTTCTTCGTGATGGCCTTGGCTTCGCAGGCCTTGGCGCATTTCCCGCACTGGACACAGGTTACGATCTTGATCGTATCAACCGTCCCGGTAATCCTGATGCAGGACAAGTTTTGGGTTTGCGTGTTCTCGTTCTTGTAGAACGCCTGGGCGCACGCAACTTCACAGGTCAGACACGCCATACAGGCGTTCAGATCCTGAACCGCGAGTTTCTTCATGATAATTCCTCCTTAACCTCTCAACCAGTTGAATTATCCCAACGTATTTGGGTATGGGTAATTTTCCATACCCCTTTATAGAACACCTTTTCAACCTTCCGGAGATCCAGCCTTTTTTCCGCCGCCACCAGAAACAGGGGGGCGCCGGAATTCAAGCGGCGGCCCCGTTCGGCGGACAGCTCGCTGCCCACATCCATCTCGGTATACACGTCCATGTCCAACAGGGACAGGGTGGTAATATCCCAGGCCGGGCGCAGTTTGTCGCTGAGGAACATTTTGCCGCTATATTCCTCCTGGACCGCATAGATTTCAAGCGGATCTCCCTCCGGTTCCCCGTACACCTCCCCATCTGTTTTTTCCCCGAAGGCCGGCTGTTCCTTAAAACAGGCCCCCCCGCAATTCGCGTCGAAGATCAGTATCCTGCCCCCGGGCCGCAGCACCCGCTTCCACTCGGCATAGGCCCTGGCGGGATCATAGAGGGTCCAGGTAACGTCCCGGCTCACCACCAGGTCGAAACTCCCGTCGGGAAAACCCATGGTATGGCTGTCCATCTTGAGGAAGGTGGGCCGGACCCCCGCTTCCTCCGCGTTTATCCGGGCCTCCTCCAGCATCCGGGCGGTACAGTCCACAGCGATCACCCGGTTGCCCGCTTCGCTGAGAATAATGGAAAAAAACCCGGGGCCGCACCCCACGTCCAGCACGTCCATCCCCCGCGGTTTCGGGGAATTCCGCAGGATCTTCTCCCGCCACAGGGCCCGCTGCTCGCCGGCAAGGTCTTCCCGAACGATCTCGCTGAGATAGGGCGCCGCAATGGTCCAATATACCTCAATAATATGCTGCAAGTCCGGTCTTTCCATCACCTCTTATTATACCTGCCATAAAAAAGGATTGTCAATTATTTTCGGAGGAAAATCCGGGCATCGGGCCTCTTCCCAAAACCTGATAAACCTGCTATGATAAAGGTTCCCGTGGTCAGGGCCCGTGCGAATAGGCCGCGCCCAACCCCGCCAGGTTCGGAAGGAAGCAACGGTAAGCGAGGGCTTGTTGCGCCGCGGTCCCCCTGGCCATGGGTTTTTTTGCCGCCGCGGGCTGTTATTGTTTGAAATTCGGGGTATACTGAGAGTATGGCTTATGAAGTAACCGCCACCCGGCGGCGTCCGAAAACCTTTGATGAACTGGCGGGCCAGGAATTTGTGGCGGCCACGCTGAAAAGTTCCATCGAGACCGGCCGGATCGCCCACGCGTACCTGTTCTCCGGACCCCGGGGCTGCGGAAAAACCAGTACCGCCCGGATTCTGGCCCGTTCGCTGAACTGCGAGCGGGGGCCCACCGCGCAGCCCTGCGGGGTATGCCCGAGCTGCCAGGAGATTAGCCGGGGGGCGAGCCTGGATATTATCGAGATCGACGGGGCCTCCAATAATTCGGTGAACGATGTACGGCAGATCAAGGACGAGGTGCTCTTTCCCCCCAATGCGGGACGCTACAAGATATACATCATCGACGAAGTCCACATGCTCAGCGGCTCCGCCTTCAACGCCCTCCTCAAGACCATCGAGGAGCCGCCCCCCTATATCATCTTTATTTTTGCCACCACGGAGCTTCACAAGGTCCCGGCCACCATCAAAAGCCGGTGCCAGCAGTTCAATTTCCGGCTTATCTCCCTGGAAACCATTCAGGGAATCCTCAAGGCGACCTGCGCGGAGATGAATATCGAGGCCGAGGATGAGGCCCTCTTCTGGATTGCCAAGGAATCCACCGGAAGCCTGCGGGACGCCTATACCGTTTTCGACCAGGTGGCGGCCTTTTCCGGCGGCCATATCCGCGCCGCGCTGATCCGGGAAAAGCTGGGCCTGGTGGGGCTCGATACCCTGAACGCCCTGGGGGATGCCTGTGCCGCCAATGACTGCGCCGGGGCCTTCGCCCTGATAGACCGGATCATCGACGGGGGGGCGTCGGTGGAACAGTTCGTCATAGACCTTGCCGGTTACTACCGGAGCCTGCTCCTCCTCAAAAGCGGCGTTACCCGGGAATCGGTGCTGGGTTACAGCCCGGACCGCTTTTCCGCGGCGGTCTTGGAGGCGCTGGACCTGATTCACCTGGAACAGGCCTTGTCCCTGCTCCTTTCCCTCTACCGGGACCTGCGCTATTCCGTCTCCCCCCGCTTCGAACTGGAGGCGGCGGTTTCAAAGCTCTGCTGGCTGAAACGCTGGGTCTCCCCCAGGGAACTCAGGGACGCCGTTGCCGAGGTACGGGAACTCCTGGGGGGAAAGAACGGGGACGGGCTGAAGTCCGAAGGAGGGATCGGCCGCCCTTTAGCCGGCCGCCGGAGCTGAACGCGGCTCCGGCAAGCCCCGGTCCCGGAGGGGCTTTCCGTGCGGGAGGGTTCCGGGAAACCCCGCGGGAGCCGGGAGGATCGCCGCCGGGGTCCCCGGATGCCTTCAACCTCGACCGGCCCGGGGCCTTTACCGAGGGGTTCAAACGGTACCTCGCCTCCCGCCCCGGCCCCGGCCCCGGCCCCGAAGGGGCTTCTCTTGCGGGAGGGCTGAGCGAAGCGCTTCCGGCGGGGCAAGGGGCCGGCGCTTCAAGCGAAGCCCCCCCGGGGCCGGCGGAGCAGGCGGCCTTGGCTGCCCCTTTAGCCCCGCGGGAGGGGGGCCCTGAGGGGCTCAAGGGCGCGTTGATTGGGGCGTTTCGGGCGCAGAAGGGGCTGCTCGCCTCGGGGCTGGAGAAATCCCTGCCCTGGGAGTGGGCGGGGGAAAAGCTGCTCATTCCCGTCCGGGACCGCCTGGGGGCGGAACTCCTGAAAAAGGACGCCGCCCTGATCCGGGAAGCCCTGGCCGATGCGGGGGGGCGGTCCCTGTCCTTCGAGGTGGTGATTCGGGAGGAGGAGGAGGCGGCCGGCCCGCCCCCGGAGGACGCGCCGGAACTGTCCCCCCAGGCGGAGATGGTCCTCCGGCTGTTTCGGGGGACGGTGGTAAAGGCCCGGTAAAGGAGCAGCCGGGTATAACGAGAAATCATAGTGAGGAGTATAATATGGATATAAATCCCTTTGATCTATTCAAAAACGCCCAGAAATTCCAGGAACAGATGGGCAGCTTGCAGACGAGGCTGGGGGACATCAGGGCCACCGGTTCTTCCGGGGGAGGCATGGTGGAACTGGATATAAACGGCAAGATGGAACTGAAGGCGGTCAGAATCACCCCGGAGGCGATGGAATTCAAGGATAACGAGATGCTCCAGGACCTGATCCTGGCGGCCTTTACCAGCGCCATGGAGAAGATGAAGGAGGCGATCAACGCCGAAGTGGGGACCGTGGCGGGAAACCTCGAGATACCGGGCCTCTCATGACCCCCCCGGACGCCGAGACCCCCGGGCCGCGGGGCCGCGGGCTTAACGCGGACGGGCCGCAGGGCCGCGGGCTTAACGCCCTCGACCGCCTGGCGGCCCTCCTCGCCAAATTACCGGGAATCGGCAAAAAGACCGCGGGCCGCCTGACCTACCACATCCTGGATACGGACCCCGGCTATGCCCGGATGCTGGGGGAGCAGCTTCTCTCCCTCCACGAGGCGATCAAACGCTGCTCCCAATGCGGCAGCTTTACCGAGACCGATCCCTGCCCCATCTGCGGCGACCCCGGCAGGGACCGGTCGGTACTCTGCGTGGTGGAGCGGGCCCAGGACGTGCGGGTCATCGAAGAATCCCGGGAATTCCGGGGCCGTTTCCACGTGCTGGGGGGCCTCATCGCCCCCCTGGAGGGGGTGGGCGCCGGCGATCTTACCATAGGCCAGCTTCTCAGCCGGGTCCGCCGGGAGGGGATTCGGGAGGTGATCCTGGCCATGAACCCCACGGTGGAGGGGGACACCACGGCCCTCTACCTGCAAAAAATCCTCAAGGATACGGGGGCCGAGGTGACCCGCCTGGCCTCGGGCCTCCCGGTGGGGGGGGATCTGGAATACGCCGACCGGCTCACCCTGTCCCGGAGCTTCCGGGGGCGGGTTAAGCTCTAAGCGGCCCGGCATACATAAAACGATGAAGCATTTGTCCCTTCTTATAAAACCCGCATCATCCCTTTGCAATATGCGCTGCCGTTATTGTTTTTATCATGATATTGGCGGCTCCCGGCGG
>JAITRV010000032.1 GCA_031288215.1 Spirochaetaceae bacterium
TCTTTCCTCCTGGAAATTGAAATATAATCTACAAAATCTATAATACCACCAATTGATTTTTTCAGAACCGTAAAAATGTGACAAAAAGGGAGAATATTTTTGCGTATCCCCCTTTTACCTGTCCGAACAAGGAATATTTTGATGTCAAAATATTCCTTGCGGGAAGACCGCCGGGTCTGGGGGGCTTTGGGCCTCACGGCCCGGTGGTATCCAGGACCGTGCGGTATATATCCTCGTAGGAATGAAACCCGTCTTTGATCACCACGTCCATGTTCGCTTTATATACCGCGATGGGTTTTTCGATGTACGAGGGAACGGAAACGCCGCTCC
This sequence comes from Spirochaetaceae bacterium, assembly GCA_031288215.1. Lineage (GTDB taxonomy): Bacteria > Spirochaetota > Spirochaetia > Treponematales > Breznakiellaceae > JAIRMO01. The sequence continues at coordinate 331 of JAITRV010000032.1, forward strand.
CATTGTCCAACAGCATATCCGGGGGCAGGGACTTTTTTTCCGCGATAGCCATGGCGAGCCTGGCCGCCCGGACACCCAAGCGTCCGATAGGCTTGTAGGCCGTCATAAGCTGCACCCCTTCCATGATATACTGGCAGTTTATCAGTTCCGCGTCCTGGCCCACCACCACCACGCTGCCCGCCAGCCGCCGCTCCGCAAGGAGCTGCACCGCCGCGCCGGCGATCTGGTCGTTGCCGCAGGAAATGGCGTCGATTCGGACATCCCGGTCAAGGGTTTCCTCAAAGACCTCTCCGATCTTCTCCAGGGCCTCGTCGAAGCTCCACTCCTCAAGCCATATCTCCCGGACCACGCTGATCTCCCCCCGGCCGGCGACGGGATCGATCGTCTCGTGGAGCCCCCCGTTTATCTCGTAGCTGTTGGCGTCATGGACCGAGCCGTTGACCACAAGGTAGTTCCCCCGGGGAACCGCTTTAAGCAGGGCGGCGCCGAACATACGGCCCACTTCCCGGCTGTCGAAGGAGATGTAGGCGTCCAGGGGGACCCCCATGATCATCCGGTCGTAGGCGATCACCGGGACGCCCGCGTCCCGTATTTGCTTAACCGCCTCCGAGAGGAGCTCCGTGTCGTGGGCTATGAGCACCAGCATGTCGATACGCTGGTTCACCAGATAATTTATCTGGGCTATCTGCTCCCGGCTGCCGCCGGCGGAAAGCTGCACGATGACCGCGGCCCCCAATTCCTGGGCTGCGGCGGAAAAAACCTTCATGTCCTTGTTCCACCGTTCCATGATGAAGGTATCGGTGGCGACGGAAAAGCCGATGGTAACGCCCTTTTCCGCTCCCCCCGGCGCCGGGACGTTCCCGGCCTGATATTCCCCCGCTCCCGTCCTGCCGGGGGATTCCGGCGCTTTCCCGGAACAGGCGGCCAGAAGCAGGGCCAGGGCAGCGGCCATGTTCCTCCCCTTCCTCCCCCGGCGTTTCACGCTTCCCATAGTTCCTCCTCCTGGGCATATTCGGCGCCGCCGCGAAACTCCGCGGCATACCGGGTGGGGAGCATGCCCATCACTTTCTTGAAGATCTTACTGAAATAATTGGGGTCCTGATACCCCACGGCAAAGGCGATTTCCTTCATATTCATCAGGGATTCCCGGATGAGTTTTTCCGCCCGCTCGATCCGCCGCTCCGTGATATAGTCGATAAAGCCGATCTTGAAGTGCTCCGAAAAAAGCCGGCTCAAATAGGCCGGCGAAACCGCGGCGGCGGCGGCGGCGTCGATAAGCTGAATTCCCTCGGTACAGTGTTCGTCGATATACTTCACCGCCTTATCCAGGGGCAGGGGGACGGGACTCGACCGGTCCCGGGCGGCCCGGCGGACCAGACCGTCAAAGGCGTGGACGGACCAGATCTCCCAAGCCCGGAGGTCTTCCAGGGCCATGATTTCTTCCGCCGCGGCAAAGGGGGGAGGCTCCCCGGTAGGGCTGCGGTAGGAAGCGTAGCAGTCGTCGATAAGCAGCACAAAAAGGGAAACCAGCTTTGCCTTGGCCAGGGTGAAATCCTGGAGGGCGCAGATGTCCCTCCACAGGGCGGTAAAGGCTTTTTTCAGGTCCTCGGGATCGGCGGCGCCCATCCTGCGGCGGAGGGCGATGATCCGCTCCCGTTCCTGTTCCCGCAGCGGGTTTTCCCGCTTCCGCAGTTCCTCCAGGGCCTCGCCGTAGGAGCGGTACAGGTCCGGCCCCCGATAGCACCCCCCGATGCCGCAAACAGCGCGGGGATTCCGCCCCCGCAGGGCGCACCCTGCAAGGGCGGCGGTGACGGCGGCCTCCGCTTCCTCCCGGCGGAGGTCGGCGGAAATAAAGAACAGCCCCCGGTTCAGGTGCATCCTGAAAAGGCAGCGGTGCCGCCGGGAAAGCCGCTCCGCAATCTCCCGGTAGGCCGCCTCACCGGAATCTTCCGGTTCCAGGATGCATATCAAGCCCTTATCCGACGGCAGGGAAAGGCGCTGCCGGTAGTAAGCCCAGGCCCCTTCCTCCAGGACGCTGTGGATCGCCGTCCCCAGAAACCGCTCCTCCGCATCATCAGCGCTTTCCCCCTCCAGGGCCCGCCCCTCCAGGTACTCCCGCACCCGGTCCAGGGAGGACCGGAAGGTTTTCTTGGAAATAGGCTTGACCAGGTAGGCGAATACCCCCAGGGGTATGGCCCGCTGGGCGAGGTCGAAGCGCTCATAGGCGGTGGAAAGGATGAAGATCATGCCGGGGAACTTCCCGTGCACGTCGGCGATGACCTCAAGCCCGTCCATGCCGGGGATGTTGATGTCCATAAAGACCAGATCCGGCTTCTGTTCGTGGATCAGCGCCAGGGCTTCGTAGCCCGAGCGGGCCTTGCCAATCACGGCAAAGTCCGCGGCCCCCCGCACCATATAGGCGTAGCTTTCCAGGACCGGCTCCTCATCGTCCACGATCAGAACTCGATACACGGCTGCCTCCCGGTGTCAATGCGGATAAAAACGGCGGTCCCCTTTCCCGGTTCCGTCTCGATTCCCGCCACCTCCGGGTCGTCGGGGTAGAAAAAATAGAGCCGCTGGATCACGTTTTCCAGCCCCATCACCCGGGAGAGGGAGGATTCGTCGATGGGCTGGGGGTGGAGCAGCCGGTCCAGGGTTTCCCGGGGCATCCCGCAGCCGTTGTCCCGCACCGAGAGGAGGAGGCGCTCCCCGGGCTGCTCCACCCGGACGATGATCCGGGGCTTCCCCGCCTCCCCCGCCCCCTCCCCGGGGCCGTTCTTGAAGGCGTGGACGACGCAGTTTTCCACCAGGGGCTGGAGCAGCGCGACCGGCGCCATGACCTTGTCCAGGAGGGTTTCGTCGTAGTCCAGGACCAGGTCGAGGCTTTTGGGAAACCGGATCTTCAATATATTGAAATAGTAGTTGAGGCCCTCTATCTCGTGCCGCAGGGGCACGATGATCTCCCGGTTACGGATATTATGCCGGAACAGACGGGCCATGAACTCGATATACTCGCCGGTGCGGTCCGCTTCCTCCATAATGGCGAGCTGCATCCCCGTGTTCAGGGTATTGAAGAGAAAGTGGGGATTCATCTGGGCCTGGAGGGTGTAAATTTCCATGCGCCGCATCAGGCCCTCCATCTTCAAGTTCCGCAGCCGTTCCTGCATATATTCCTGCTTGATAGTTTCCTGCAATCGGATCTCTTCAATAAAGTTGCGGATCTCATGCTTCATCCGGTTGAAGGCCCCCACCACCTGATCCATCTCCCGGACAGAGGAGCCTTGCAGGTCCTCAATGTCGAAATGCCCCGCGGAAAGCTCCGCGGCCATGCCGGAGAGGCGGACCAGGGGGGCGGTGATCCGCTCCACCGAGAGGAGCAGGAGGAGGATCGCAAAGATCGACACACAGATGATGAAGAGGAGGTTCCAAAACTGTATGGCCCCGAAATCGTCCATGAAGATCCCGTAAACATCCAGGCGGCCGCTGAAATACCCGGCGCTGATGGTTTCGATTTCCCGGTTGATGGAGGCCAGGAGGCCCTCCATTTCATCGTAGAGGGCGGTATAGGCGGCGATGTTCCGGCCCCGCTTCTCTTCCATGGCCTCGTCCGCCAGCACGAGGTAGGCCTGGATGAGGCGGTAGAGTTCCCGCTCCCGGAGTTCCTCCTTGTCCGCGCTGATGGGGAAATAGGCCGGGAGTTTTCCCCGCAGGATCTGGGAATTGATGAGGACCCGGGAGAGGGCGTTGGAGGAACGGGTGGACAGGTATTCCAGCAGGGGCTCCTGGTAGGCCGCAAGGTCCTCCTGGAGGGTCTTGATGAACCGCTCCCGCTCAAAGATGCGATCGGAAATGTTTTGCAGATTCCGCGCGGAAAAGAGAATATAGCCGGTGGAAAGGACTAGGATGCCGAACACCCCGAAGATGCTGCAGATCATCTGCGCCCGGAAGGAACGGAACAGGGCCGGGGGAAAGTTCCGGGGCAGGAGTTTCATTGCAGATCGTCCCTGCCGATGATCGCTATCCCCGTGTCTATGGAGGTGGAGGTATAGCCGGTGCGCCGCAGGGCCGCGAGGGACTGGACCGCCTCATAGCCGATCCGGTCCGGGTTGAACACGACGCTGCAGGCGATGACCCCCTTGCGGATCCCGTCCAGGATCCCCGGATCCGAGCCAAAGCCGATGATCCGGACCCGGCCCACGAGGTTCATGTCGATCAGGGTTTGGGCCGCGGCAATGGTGTCGTTGGGATCCGTAAAGACCACGGTGTTACTATCCGGGTGGGTGCGGAAGAGGCGGTAGAGGAGATCCTCCGCGTCCAGGGGGTTGAAGTTGGTCTTGAACCCCAGGATCGGCGCTGCCAGGCGGTCCCCCAGGGCCGTGGTGATCCCCATCTCCATCAACTCCCGCTCCCCGTAAATCCCCGGCGCCTTGTCGCTGTACACCAGGGCCAGCCTGAGGGGGCCCGGGGCGAGGCGTCCCGCGAGGAGCCCGACCCGGCGGCCCACGTCAAAGTTATTGGTCCCGATAAAGGGCCAGGGCTGGTCGTTGGGCACGTTGTGGTTGATGATCACCACGGGGATCTGCCGGGCCCCCAGCCGGTTCAACTGCCGCCGCGCCAGGGCGTCATCCAGATAGGGACACACGATGGCTCCGTCTATCCCGGTATAGGGCGCCATTTCCAGTTCGTTTTTTTCGGGATCAATTGAATGGATGGAAAGCGCCGCGTTCTGTTCCGCCGCGGCCCGCACCGCTCCCCGGATGATCCCGGTGAAAAAGGAGTACCGGTTATCCGGCAGGTACAGGGAAAAATGATAGTTCAGGGGCGGAGCCGCGGCGCCGGAGGACCCGACATAGAGGCGCCGCGCCAGGCTGAAGGAAACCAGAAACGCCCCCAGGGAGAGGAGTCCGAAACAAAGGGCGCTTAAGCGCAGCAACCTTTTCACGGCTGTAGTATAGCGGCGCCGGGAAGAACCGGCAAGCGGCCGGGCTATTCTTCCTGCTGAATCTGTTGGGGTTTCAGTTTCACACGACAGCGCAGGCCTGTCGCGAAACGAAAATAGGGACAGAGTAATCAAGCTCTGTCCCCAAGCTGCCGATTAGAGTTTAAGCGAACCCGCCAACAGGTCCTCTTCCGCGCTGCTCGTGCCGATATACACCTCGTATTCCATGTGTTCAAACTCAAAGCCGGGGGC
>JAITRV010000091.1 GCA_031288215.1 Spirochaetaceae bacterium
ATGCTGGATCGATATTTCTATATAGAATATAGAGATAGCAAAAAACTAATGAAAAAGGTGGTTCAGGGGGTCATTTTTTTCAATATTTTAAAATTCGCACTTCAAAAAAAAATCTGCCACCAGACGGTATTATTCGGACCGAAGATCCGCAACTTCCTATCGAACGAGACTCCCTTCAAATAAGGCAGCGCTTAGGATACCGGCAAGCTTGCTTCGAGCTCTGCTCCGGGGAGGTTCATTACAAGAGCCGCCGACAGCGACAGCGGCGTGAGGTGGACAACGGCCAGATAGAGCAACTGGTTCGAGCAGAGCGGGCGGTAAGCGGACCTCCGGTCCGATCGCAGCTTGGGGGCAGGAAATTGTTCCATATTTTGGAGCCCACCTGGCCGAAACGGGGATAAAAATAGGGCGGGACCGTTTTTTTGAGGTATTGCGGGAAAAATCAGGCGCTTCGTGCTTTGGACAGGGCGCCGGCGGACCTCCCGAAGTGGGCGTACCCCGTCCACCACTCAGACCGGGGCTGCCCATATTGCTCGCATCGATATGTTGAAAAGCTTCAGGTTCACGGGCTTGGCTGTTCGTTTCGGAACAAGAAGCAGGCGCTTGAGGCGATAGATGAGATGGTGTTTCTGTACAACAGTAAGCGGCCTCATTTGTCCCTTAACTATGAAACGCCTGAAAAAATGCACCGGAGGGTTGCATAAAATTCTGACAACCTATTTCAGGACTTGACACATTGTATTATATTATTTCGGCTTTACATATTTCCGCCTTATTGATATGCTGAAACACGGTCGCCGGCATGAAAAAGTTTTTATCCTACCTGAGGCAGAGGCCTTTGGGTTTTGCGTCCTTCATTGCCCTGTTCCTCCTCTACCTGATGATGATCTTCGCGGAATTCATCGCCCCCTACGCTCCGACGACCTCCTTTGCGGACATGACCTACCACCCGCCGAACCTGCGCTTTGTCCGGGGGAAGCTGTGGGCCCAGGAGGCCCGGGTGGTGAACACGGTGAATTGGCGCTATGCCCGAGTGCGGGGGGCCTATAGGCCGGTGGTCCTCTTCGGCAAGGGGGAGCCCTACCGTCTCTGGGGTATTTTTCCCGCGGATCGGCACCTCTTTGTCAGCCCCGGGGGTTCCTATCCGGTCTTTCTCATGGGGGCGGATAACCTGGGGCGGGACCTCTTTTCCCGGATCGTCTACGGCAGCCGGATTTCCCTCACCATCGGCTTCATCGCCACCGCCATTTCCCTGGTCCTGGCCATCCTCTTCGGGGGCTTCGCGGGGTACTTCGGGGGCCTCGCCGATTGGTCCGTCATGCGGTTCTCGGAATTCCTCATGCTGATCCCCGGCCTCTACCTGATCCTCTTTCTGCGATCCCTCCTCGCGCAGACCTTGGATTCCGGGCAGTCCTATATGATGATCACCATCATCCTCTCCCTGGTGGGGTGGCCCGGTACGGCCCGGACCATCCGGGGTATGGTCCACGCCATCAAGCGGGAGGAGTTCGTGATGAACGCCCAGTTGGAGATGATCCCCCCGGCGGCGATCATCTTCCGGTATATCATCCCCCAGATCGCGAGCCTTCTCATCGTGAGCATCGCCCTCTCGGTGCCCCTTTTCATCATGACCGAAACCACCCTGTCCTATCTGGGCCTTGGGATCGTGGACCCCGCGGTAAGCTGGGGTTCCCTCATCAAGCGGGATATTTCCACCCTGAGCAACCTCAGAAACTACCCCTGGCTGCTCTCCCCGGTGTGGTTCCTCCTGGGGGTAACCCTGGGTTTCAACTTCATCGGCGACTCCCTCCGCGACTACTACGCCCCCGAAGGAGGCCCCTTTGCGAGGGGCCGGAAAGGCCCTTCCGCCATCCCTTCCGCTGAGGGGATGGGCGTTGCCCCCCTGCCAAAGGAAGGGGCGTTGCCCCCCCTGCTGGAAGTGCGGGATTTGAAGGTTGCGTTCCCGTCCGCCCGCAAGGGGGGCCCCCCCGGGGCGGCGGTGAGGGGGGTGTCTTTCTCCCTGGAGCGGGGGGAGGTCCTGGGGATCGTGGGGGAAAGCGGATCCGGAAAGACCGTGACCACCCAGGCCGTTCCCGGCCTCCTCCCCGCCGGCGCCCTGGTGGAGGGATCGGTGCGCTACGAGGGGCGGGAACTCCTGGGCCGGGGGCGTGCGGAACTCCGGGAGTACCGGGGGAAACGGATCGGGATGATCTTCCAGGAACCGGGCCGTTCCTACGATCCCCTGCAAAGCATGGAGAAGGTCTTCCTGGAAACCCTCCGCAACGTTGAGCCGGGAATACGCCGGGAGGAGGCGGTGGAAAGGGCCGAAGCCCTGCTCCGGGAAGCGGGGCTGGAGAACAGCCGGGAGCGGCTTTCCAATTTTCCCCACCAGTTCTCCGGGGGGCAGCTCCAGCGGATCGGCATCGCCCTGGCCCTGTCCCAGGGCTGCGAGGTCCTCATCGCCGACGAACCCACCACGGCCCTGGACGTTACCATCCAGAAGCAGATCCTGGAACTCCTCAAATCCCTGCGGAAGCGCCGCGGCCTTTCGATCATCTTCATCAGCCACAACATCGACCTGGTGGCGGATATTTCCGACCGGATCATGGTGATGTACGGGGGGCTGGTGATGGAAGCGGGAACCTCCGGCGGAATAGTCCGCAATCCCCGGCATCCCTATACCCAGGCCCTGCTGGCGGCCTCCCCCCGCTTGGGCAGCCACTATTCCCGGGAGCGGCTCCTGGCGATACCCGGCAGGGTGGCGGAAAGCGCCCGGCCTGAGCCGATCTGCCCCTTCGCCCCCCGCTGCGCCCGCTCGGGGCCGGAGTGCCGGGAGGCCGTCCCGCCCCTGCGGAGGGTGGAGGAGGACGGGGGGAAAGGCCGGGAACTCCGGTGCGTCCGGGAGGAGGCCCCATGGCGGTGATCACGGTGCGGGATCTGCGGAAGCGCTTCAACCTGGAGGCGGGCTTCTTTGCCCGGTTCGGCCGTTTCGTCTATGCCGTCAACGGCGTATCCTTCTCCATCGGGGAACGGGAAAGTTACGGCCTGGTGGGGGAATCGGGGTGCGGTAAGACCACCACCGCCCGGCTCCTGGTGAGGATGTACGAAAGTGACGGGGGGAACATCCTCTTTAAGGAAGGGATCGAGGTAGGGGCCCTGAAACGGGGGGCTCTGAAGCGGTACCGGGAAAAGGTCAAGTACGTATTCCAGGACCCTGCCCGGTCCCTGAATCCCCGGATGAGCGTCTACGAGGTGCTGGTTTCGGGGTACCGCTGGTCCTCGATCTGGCCCGGGGAAAAACAGGGCCGCTCCGAGGCGGCGGCCCTTCTGGAGGAAGTGGGCCTGGGCCGGGGGGACCTGGAACGGCGGCCCGCGGAATTCTCCGGGGGCCAGCGGCAGCGGATCTCCATTGCCCGGGGGCTCCTCATGCGCCCGGATCTCCTGATCTGCGACGAGGTGGTTTCCGCCCTGGATGTTTCCATCCAGGCCCAGATCCTGGGCCTCCTTCTGGATCTCCGCTCCCGGCGGAACCTCTCCTTTCTCTTTATCGCCCACGATCTCAAGGTGGCCTCCTATTTTTGCGACCGCATCGGGGTCATGTACCGGGGGGAACTCATGGAGGAAGCCCCCGCGGAAGGGCTCTACCGCAGGGCCCTCCACCCCTACACGAAGCTCCTCTTTTCCGCGCTTACCGGCTCCGCCCCGGATGCCGTTACGGCGGCCTCGGAACTGAAGACCCCGGTCACGGAGGCGGCGGGCTGCGCCTTTGCCGACCGCTGCCCCCTGGCACAGGATCGCTGCCTCCGGGAGCGCCCGCCGATGCGGGAACTGGGGGGCGGGGGCCACCGGATTCGGTGTTTTATGGTTTGAAGGGCTGATACGGTATAACGGTATTATCCCAAAATCCGGACCCGGAAGGGGAAACATGCGGGGCCGCAGGCGCCCTTCTTTCCAGGAAATGATTTTTTATGCATTTTTTATGTATTTATGGCTTTTCTCTTGTTAAAAAAAATATTATTATAGTTGTCAAAAATAAGGTAACTTTTTAGCCGGCTGACGACCGGACGGCAATTCCCCCCCGACTGAAGGGTTACCGGCAGTTGTAAAAAGAGAAGGGGGTTTCTATGAGGATTACCACTCGAGGCAGATATGCGTTGAGGGCTTCCCTGGCATTGGCACGGCTTGGAAAAGACGGGTCCCCTGTATCCATCAATAGTTTGTCGGAAGAGGAGCATATCTCTTCCGTGTTTTTGGAGCAGATCTTTTTTAAACTGAGAAAGGCGGGGATCGTTTCCTCCGTGAGAGGGCCCGGCGGGGGCTTCTGTTTCGCCCGATCCCTGGACAAGCTGACCATCAAGGAGATCCTCGACGCCGCCGGAGAGGACTTGGACCTGACTTTCTGTGATAAGAGTAAGCATGATTGTGAGAGAATCGGGTATTGTCTGAGCCATCCGATCTGGATGGATGCCACCGCCTTGCTCAATGACTACTTTAAAAAAATCACCATTGCGTCTATTCTGGAGCGGTGTCCGGATGCCGGACAAACTCAGGTTCAGGAGCTTTAGCGTATAATAATGAAGGAACATATGCAAAAAAAAGATAAAGCGGCCTACGGCAAGGTCATTACGGCCTTTCGGAGACAGCAGCGGGGGGCGACCATCGCGGATATTACCGCCAGGACCGCCCTGCCCTTGGAGCAGGTTCGGGAACTGGTGGCGGCGGCGGCGGATGAGTACCGGGCCCGGCTGGAGGTAACCGAGTCGGGGGAGATCCTCTACTCCTTTCCCCAGGGCTTTGTGAGTAAATACCGGGGCTTCCGCCGGAGGGTCGGCAGGGCCTGGGAGAAACTGCAAAAGGGCCTGAAAATCGCCGGGACCCTGATCTTCAAGGTGTGGATCATGGTGATGCTCATCGGTTACTTTGCCCTTTTTATGCTCATCGCCCTGGCAACCCTGGTGGTTTCCGTTGCCGCCGGTTCCTCCAACTCGAGCAATCGTTCCTCCCGCCGGGATAACGGCATGGGGGGGCTCTTCCTTGCCACCCATATCTTTGATCTTATCATCCGGATATGGTTCTATTCGGAATTGACCAAGTCCCTGGACGGCGCTTATTACGGAAAAGGGCGGGCAAAGCCCAAGGGCCGGCCCCTCCACAAGGCGATATTTTCCTTTGTCTTCGGCGACGGGGACCCCAATGGGGACTGGTCCACCCGGGAAAAGCAGTCCCTGATCGCCTATATCCAGGCCCATCAGGGGGTGATTTCCCTGCCTGAGTTTATGGCCCTCACGGGGCTTCCCCCGGACAAGGCGGATCAGGGGATCCTCGGATGCTGCGCGGAATTCGGGGGGCTGCCGGAGGCTACCGAAGAAGGGACGGTGGTGTACCGCTTCGATCCCCTGCTCCTCCGGGCGGACCGGCAGGACCGTTCGTTCCCCGGCTTCTCCGCCATCATCCGGCGGCTGAAACCCTTTTCCTCCAATCCCAAGAAGATGAACGTCTGGTTCGCCGTGATCAACGGGGTGAATCTGGTCTTCGGCGGCTATTTTTTCTTTAACGCGCTGAATATGGGCGCCCAGGTTTCAAACGCCACGGTAAGCCTGGCGACCTATCTCTACGCGGTCGCCTATACCCTGTTGCGGGGCTTTATGGCCGATCCCCTGCCCGTCCTCACGATTGGCCTGGGGATCGTCCCCCTGATCTTCTCCGTGCTCTTCTGGCTTGTCCCGGGCCTCCGGTTTTTGCGGCTGAAAAAGGACAACGAGGAGGTCAAACTCGAAAACCTCCGGAAACTGGGGTACGGCCGGATTTGGGATGCCCCCCTGACGGTTACGGCCGGCAGCCTGGGATCGGATATTCCCGAATGCCGGCCCGGGAACATGGCCGCGGCAGCGGACCGGATCATCCGGGACCTGGGGGCCTATGCGGTCCCCGAGGTCGGCATGGATGACCGGGGAGGGACGGTCTACGCCTTTACCGAGCTTGCCCGGGAAAAGGCCGCCCTGGAGAAGTACCGCGCCTCCCTGAACCGCCGGGCCGCTTCCCTGGGGAAGACGGTTTTTGACAGCGGGGGGTGATGGGGATACATCAGGACATTTTATCGAAGGAAGTCCAGCAGGGTGGGCTGAATGACCTTGGCGGCGGTCTGGAGGGCCGCCCGGTGGGCCGTATCCATCATCGCCAGGTCCGTGGCGGCGGTGGCCAGGTTCAGCCCCGCTTCCCGGCTCAGGGAGGCGCTTACCGCGGGGATCTCCTGGTTGAGCCGGGACCAGGCCGCTTCCGCCCGTTCATGGCGGCTCCCCAGTTCGGTGAGGCGGCTTGCCATGTTGCCCAGGGCCAGGTCGATGCCCCCGATGCCCTGGCTCCCGGCAAATTCCTGGTCCCCCCGGAACAGGGCGTCCCGGAGGCGGATCACCATGTCGAAGGCGGAACCCCCGGAAATGCGGGCCGCGCTGTTCCAGTTGGGGGCCCCCGGAGCGCTGCCGGCAACGATGATTCCCAGGTCCTGCAAGACCCGGGAGTCCCCCAGGTCCTCCAGGCGGATGAGGTGGGCATTGGTCCCCTCCAGGACCAGGCCCCGGCTCTCGGGGTCCACCGACGCCTTTACCGGCGCGGCGGATTCGTTGATCTTGGCCACAATGGCGTGGAGGGTGTCCCCGCTTTTGACGGCGATCTCCCGGCCGTCCACGGAGAAGGCCCCGTCCTCGGTCGCCCGGTAACCGGAGGCGTCAAAGGTGGAGAAGACCTGCATCTTTTCCGCCCAAAAGGCTTCCCCCCCCCCGATGTCCAGGGCCGCATAGGCCCCGTCGCTCAATTCGGCCCGGCGGGAAGGGCCGGCCCCCCGGTATTCCACCCGGACCACCATGGACTCCCCGCCCCCCTGGACGGGCCCCTCCACGGTCCTGAAGGGCTCGGTAAAGACCCGGTCCCCGGCAAAAAGCTGCTTGCCGTCGGGGCCCAGGGTATTGGAGATCGCCACCAGTTCCTTGAGAAGTTCGTTGGTCTCCACCGCCATATACCGCAGGTCCTCCCGGGTATAGACCCCGTTGGACCCCTGAACCGCAAGCTCCCGGATCCGCTGCAAGATGTCGTTGGCCTGCCGGAGATTCCCCTCCGCCACGTTGTAATGTTCCCGGGCGTAATAGGTGTTGGTCTCAAACCGTTCCAGCCGGGCCAGGTAGGACTCGTAGCGCACCGCATGGGCCGCCGCCAGCGGGTCATCCCGAAGCTCCCGAATCCGCCGCTGCGAGGTGATCTTGGACTGGATGTTGGAAAGCCCCTCCTCCTGACGCCGCAGGTAGTATTGGGCATCGTTATTCGGCATATCCGTAGAAACTCTTCTCATTTCATGCTCCTCTTCATCATAAGGGGGGCGCGCTTTCCGGGCCTTCTCCGGCATACCGCCGGCCTCCCGCCGCGCCCCCCTGCGTTCCAGCCCGCCGGGCTTCCACTACCCCCCAAAAAAGGCTATACCCCCATCCGGTTGATAATGGTGTCCAGCATGGAGTTCAGCGTGGTGATAAACCGGGCCGCCGCGGCATAGCCATGCTGGTACTTGATCATGGCCGCCAGTTCCTCGTCCATGTTGACCCCGGAAACGGATTCCCGCATATCCCGCAACTGCTTCATGGTGAGGTTCTGGGTTTCCAGGGAACGGCCGCTCTGTTCCCCCAGGATCCCGATCCGGCCCGCCGCATCGGCGAAGTAGTCGTCGAAGGTCCGCAGCCCGCCCACCATGACCGCCGTGTTCCGCAGGGCCGCAATGGCCAGGGCCGCTTCCCCGCTGCCGGGATTGGCGGGCCTGCCGTTCTCCCCAAAACCGGCTGCCACCGATGAGGAGTCCCGGATCAGGGCGGGGTTTACCCCGATCCACCCTGACGGATGGGCCACCGGGGCCACCGCGTAGTCCGCGGCCCCCCCGGCGAGGGCCCCCGCCGCATCAGCGCCGCCCCAGTCGTAGGCCCCCCCGGGCCCCGGCCCGCCCAGGAGCCCCGCATAGCCCGTGAGGAAGTAGCCCGAATCCTCGATATGGCGGATCACAAAGTCGGGGTTGTTCCGGTCCGCCGAGGGGCCGGCCTTGAGGGAAAGATGCCCCTCCCGGTTGAGCCGGGCACTCACCTCAGCCCCGGAATGGTTGATCCGGTCCACCACATCCGCCACGGTGTCGGTGGGATAGTAGGGGACCTCCACGTTTCCCCCGGAAGCGGAGAGGGTGATGGTCCCCTCCAGGCCTATCTGGGCCCGGCTTTCCAGGACGTTGGTCCCGTTGATCCGGAAGATATAGCTGGAGTCGTAGGCCCCGTCCCCGTCCCGGTCGTAGTTCCCCGCCACATTGGTCACAAAGGGGTATTCGGAAAAGAAGTCGTTCCCGGTGGTCCCGTTGAGGCCGTAGGCGGAGCGGTGAACCTCGTTCACCAGGTCGATAAAGTTCATGGTTACCGAATCGAGGTTTTGGATCTCCCGGCGTATGGTCTCGTCCCGCAGTTCTACCAGGGCCCCCAGGCTCCCGCTGTGGTGATCCCGCTGGCGCTGGATCTGCAATTCCTCCCGGGTATCCGCCCAAACTATCCGGGAATAGCCCTCAGTCTCAATCCCCTGTTCCCTGTCGAACCGGCGGCCGATATGGCCCTGGACCAGCACCTCCCCCCCGGTATAGAGCATGAATTCGTCGGGGTCCCGGCTATCCACGGTAATACTCAATATAGAAGAAAGTTTATCTACCAGGAGGTCCCGGCGGTCCAGGAGGTCGTTGGGGTTATCCCCCTGGGCGCGGATCTTCTGTATGTCGTTGTTCATCCCCGCAATCTGCCGGGAGAGGTCGTTCACCCGTTCCAGGGTAAGCTGAATATCCTGTTCCGCCATGTTTTGGAGCCCCCGGAGGGCGTTAAAACGGTTCTGAATGCCGTCAATGAAGGTTTTTCCCCGTTCCAGCACCGCCTCCCGCTGGGGGGTGTCTGCGGGGTAGAGGGAAAGTTCCTGCCAGGCATCCCAGAAGGCGTCCATCTTGCTCCTGATGGAATTCTCCCCCACCTCCAGATAGGCTTGATCCAGCATCCTGAGATAGGGGTCCCGGGTTTCCCAATAGCCCTCCCCGGAGGCCTCGGCGACGATCCGCTGGTCCAGAAGCTGGTCCCGAATCCGTTCTATCCGCTCCACCACCATCCCCTGGCCTATCTGGCCGGCCGTCTCCTCCCGGTTCAGCCCCGGGAGATAGATGGGCTCGAAGGGGGAGAATTCCACCCGCTGCCGTGAGTAGCCCTCGTTGGAGGCGTTGGAGAGGTTATGGCCGGTAACGTTGATCGCCTGCTGATGGGCCGATACCGCCCGTTTTCCTATCTCGATCCCTGAAAAGGTTGAGGTCATCCCCTGCTCCTTAAAAATGGCGGTTGAACACCATGCTCCGCATATCCGGGGGCGCGTGGGCCCCCTGCCGGGAATAAAGCTTCCCCCCCCGATCGGGGCAGGCGGCGTTGAGGAAGGCCGCTACGACGGATCGGGCCTCGTTGATTTCTTCCAGGAGGGCTTCGTTCCGGAGGCGCATCCTGAGGACTTCCATCCTGAGGGCCCGGTAGGCAGCGCTCAGTTCCTCCCGTTCCACCGGGGGAAGCCGGGCGATCAGGGCATAGAACCCCACCCAGCCGTCTCCGCCTCCCCCCCCCTCAGTGAAGGCGGCAAAGAGCCGGATCCGATCCCTTTCCAGGTGTTCAAACCCCGCGACATATTCCTGTAAGGCGTCGAGGAGGCCGTCAAAATCCGTCCAGTCCCGGTTCATCACCGCAGTTTTCACCGCATCCAAAAGGGAGGTGACTTTCTCCAGAATCTCCGCCTCCTTCGCCAAAAGGACGGCGCAGCGTCTATAATCCGGAATGTCTTTATCTATACCGTTATTCATAATTATATTCCTCTCATCCTTTATCGGCGGAAACCGGGGCGGGGTTTAGGTCTCAAGCCGAAATCGCCCGCCGGGCAAAGATTGAAATACAAGCTGTGCGGGATAGAGGTCAAGGTGGTATTTTTTGCGTCCCGGACGCGTCCACACCCAAAAGGGGCCGGTGATCTTCGGCATGGCACACCTCGTCTGTGGAAAAATAGCGGGGTCTCATGTCCCCCGGAAGGCGAGGCGGTGCCGAATAGCCGCGCCCTACTCCGGGGCTACCGTTGCTGTTCCGGGGGGGGCAGCCGGGCTCTGCTCTGTATGACATTTCGGGAAAATGATGATATTGTTTTTAGGTTTTTTTTCTATGGTTTTATCTTCTCCCGGACAAAAATGTTCAACCTCATATATCGTTCTTATCGCGGCGTTAAACTTTTTATTAAAAGCATAGACCTCACATTCTATTTTCCGTAAATCATCGTAATACCCTGCTAATTGGCTCCGTATCTCCGGTAGTTTTTCAAGCATATTCCGTACCCTTGAGGCGTCTATTTTTGCCTGTTCTATCTTCAACATTGTTGTTTCCTTATGCCGGGTTCTGTCGGCGCGGGTTACTTAATAACCGGAACCCATAGCCCCGGAGGTTTCCAAAAAGGGGAGAGGGACGGGCAACGCCCGGAGCCTTCCCCCCGGAGAGGCTAAATGATCTCCCGCTCAATCAGGGCTCCTGCATTTACTTTTTTTCATACTTTTTTATGAGATAATCGTCTTGGTACCTTGATTACTCTCAATGACTCGATAGATCCAAAGAAATTTAACCACGGACCACACGAACAAACACGAACAAACACGGACAAACGCATGAATTTCAGACAACAAGTCCGTGTTGGTCCGTGTGTGTCCGTGGTTCTTCTTCTTTTTTTGAGTAAATGCAGGAGCCCTGCTCGAATTGCCGGTTGACAGGATCGGCGCCTTCTGATATGATAGAATCGTCGTATATGACGAACATAATGGGCGATTAACTCAGCGGGAGAGTGCTACCTTCACACGGTAGAAGTCACTGGTTCAAATCCAGTATCGCCCATGCCCCTTCGGGGGCTTTTTTTATGGCCGTCTTGTTTCATCATATTTCATAATTCTTTATATTATAAGGAATTACAGTTTTTATCTTTTTCTTTGTTTCATCATACTTGACTTATTTTCACCTTTTTTTGTAGACTTGTTGTAGACCTATTGGAGACAAAAATGGGAAT
>JAITRV010000106.1 GCA_031288215.1 Spirochaetaceae bacterium
GGAAGAACTTATACATAGGGGACTCCTTTATACGATCCCGCGAGGCGGGAAAGAGATACGAGGGGAAAGCAGGAAGCGAGAGAGAAGGGAAAAAAGAAAAGAGCAGGAAAGGGAAGAAACCCCGGATAATTCCAAGTAAACCGATAGGGGGGGGGAGGGGTAAAATTTTCGACCTATTCATCGGACGGGACAGGCATAACCGAACGGCATTTAACATCTTCACTTTTTAACTGCACTCATATAAAATATAGGGAACTGTTTGATAAAAATGCAAGGGAAAATTTGAAAAAAACGCAAAAAAATTTTGCGAACCAAAGGAAGGTAAACGCCGATGCCCTCCCCCTCGTTGACCTCCTGACGGAGCGGGTGTACACTATGGCCATAAGGAGCTATATGAGCGCTTTTCCTATTCTGAGCCTGGATCTCCTGAATCCTCTGTTTTATACCCGCCGGGAGGAACTCCGGCCCTTCGAGGGTGAACCGGACCTTTCCGAGGGGGAGGTCCTCTTCTGTTTTGAGCTGAACCCCGGCCAATACCGGAGCTTTGAGCCGGAAGAGCCCTATGTGGGGCCCCTGATCTTCCAGGGGGTATCGGCGCCGGAGGAGGGGGAAGCGGCTTCCCAGGAAGATCCCTCCCGCTTCGAGCTTCCCCGGGGGAACTACCTTTTCGCCCAGCAGCGGGAGATTCTCAGCCGGGAGGACTGCATCGAGATGGCCTGGGAGATCCAGAAGGAACTGCTGTGGCGGCGCCTGACGCCCGGCAGCCGGCTTTATCTGCGGTATCTCTTTGAAGACGGCCGGGGAGTCACCCAGATTTTCCGGCCCTATAAATAACAGGTAACAAGGAGCACGTGTCGCGTCCTGCCCCTGAATTGTCAAGTTTGCCCTGTGCCTCCCTCAAAATAAAATTCTAACCCTCATATCTTTGAGGCCGGGCCCGCTCTGCCCCGGACGGGGGGGTAGTGGAAGCCCGCAGGGCTGGAACGCAGGGGGGGCGGGCAGAAACGGCGGCCCTTGAAGGACCACGGTTTGGAAACAACCCCCCCTCCGCTGAGAAATCCGGTACTAGCGTTTCAGGTTGTAGAAGATGTCTTTGCCGGCATAGCGGGAGACCCCTTCCAGATGATCCTCGATCCGCATGAGCTGGTTGTACTTGCAGATCCGGTCGGTGCGGCTCATGGAACCGGTTTTGATTTGGCCGGTCTCCAGGGCGACGACCAGGTCGGCGATGAAGCTGTCCTCGGTTTCGCCGGAACGGTGGGAAATGACGGCGGTATAGCCCGCCCGTTTGGCCATTTCCACCGCCTCGTAGGTCTCGGTGACGGTGCCGATCTGGTTTACCTTGATCAGGATCGAGTTGCAGGAGCCTTCTTTGATGCCCCGCTCAAGCCGCTTGGTGTTGGTGACAAAGAAGTCGTCCCCCACGATCTGGACCTTCGAGCCAAGGGCCGCCGTCATTTTCACGTAGCCTTCCCAGTCGTTCTGGTCCAGGGGGTCTTCGATGGAGACGATGGGGTACTTGGCGATCCATTTTGTGTAGAGTTCGATCATGTCGTCCGCGGAAAAGAGCTTGTCGGGGTTGGATTTCCAGAATTTATAGCCTTTTTTGTCCCCCTCGTCGAAGAGTTCCGAGCTGGCGCAGTCCAGGGCGATGCCGAAGTCCTCTCCGGGCCGGTAGCCGGCCTTCTCGATGGCCTTGACCACGTAGTCCAGGGCTTCCTCGTTGCCGATGTCCGGGGCAAAGCCCCCCTCGTCGCCCACGGAGGTGTTTTTTCCCGCGTCCTTGAGGAGTTTCTTCAGGGCGTGGAAGACTTCGGCGGTCCAGCGGATCCCTTCCCGGACGGATTCGGCGCCGAGGGGCATGACCATGAACTCCTGGAAGTCGATTTTATTGTCCGCATGCTTGCCCCCGTTGATGATATTGGCCATGGGAACCGGCAGGAGGCTGGCATGGAAAGTTCCCAGGTACTTATAGAGGGGCACGTCCAGGTAGTTCGCCGCCGCCCGGGCCGTTGCCATAGAGACCCCGAGGATGGCGTTGGCCCCGAGTTTTCCCTTGTTTTCCGTGCCGTCCAGTTCTATCATGGTCCGGTCTATATCTACCTGATCCTGAGCATCAAGTCCCTGGATTTCCGGGGCGATCACGTCGTTCACGTTGGCCGCCGCCTTCAAAACGCCCTTGCCCAGATACCGGTCCTTATCGCCGTCCCGAAGCTCTACCGCCTCGTGTTCACCGGTGGACGCGCCGGAGGGAACCGCCGCCCGCCCCATGGACCCGTCTTCCAGGACCACATCCACTTCCACCGTCGGGTTTCCCCGGGAATCGAGGATCTCACGGGCCTCGACATATTCAATGATACTCATACATCGCTCCTTACCTAAAAATCCGCCTCCCGAGTTCGGGGCCGGTCTGTTTTTATCCGCTCTCTTCTATTGTCCACATTGAGGGGCTCCCCGTCAAGGGTCTCAACCCGTGTGTTTCCTGCCTAAAAATCGTGAAAAAGCCTTAAAATACCCATTATTGCCCTGCGATTATTGCCATCCTATGGGGATACCGTATTGAAAAGCGCCGGCCGTTATATTAAAATAGAAGCAGATTCGAAGATATTGTGATGAAGATGAGATACCTGTTCTTAGTGACTGTTTTTTTACCCCTGACCGGCTGCACCCCGGGGACTTCTTCTATGAAGGATGGATACTA
>JAITRV010000152.1 GCA_031288215.1 Spirochaetaceae bacterium
ATGCACCGGATCGATCCCGTAGGCCATACCCAGGGGGGTTATCAGGGGTAAAACGATGAGGATCGCGGAGAAGATATCCATCAGACACCCCACTACGAGGAGGGAGAGGTTGAGAAGCAGGAGGAAGATGAATTTTGAACTGATGGTTTCCAGCATCCAGTCCGCGAGGATCATGGGCATATTGGTGTCCACAATATAAAAAGATAAGGACTGGGACAGGGCAAGAATGGCCAGGACCCCGCCGATAATGGGAACGGACTTGAGGAACACCCCGGGGACCTGGGATAGGGGAATATCCCGGTGAATAAGCACCTCGGTGATAAAAATATAGATGACCGCCACCCCGCCGATTTCCACCAGGGAGAGGAAGCCCGTAAAATAACTCACCACCAGAAAAAAGGGCAGGAGTATCTCCAAAGCCGAACCCTTAAGGGATCTGAGGGCCCGTTTAGGGTCAAAAGGTTCCACCGGGATTTTAACCCTGACCGATGCGAAAATTCCGAAGATGATCACCGCGATAACCAGGACCAGGCCGGGGATAAGGCCCCCTAAAAACATGTGGAAAACATTGATCTGGGCCATGGCCCCCACCAGGATCAGGGGGAGGCTTGGAGGAAAAAGGAGGCCGATACTCCCCGCCGAGGTAAGGAGGCCGATGGAGAATTTTTCCGGATAAGTAACATGCTCCGAAAGGATGCTGTAGAGGATCCCCCCCAGGGCAAGGATCGTCACCCCCGACGCGCCGGTAAAGGAGGTGAAGAATGCGCAGATGATCACCGTGGCGATGATCATCCCCCCGGGAAGCCAGGAGAAGAGGCTGCGGAAGGTTTCGACCAGCCGCGTCCCGGCCCGGCTCTCCGAGAGGAAGAAGCCCACCAGGGTAAAGAGGGGAATGGCGATGATGTTGTCATTGGTCAGGGCCGAATAGATGTCGGTGGACACGACGTCCACCTGGCTCCCCGCCGCCGCCAGGAGGATCAGGACCAGGCCCCCCATGACCACAAAGAGGGGGGTTCCCGCCAGGGCGGCGATGAGGAGGCAGATCACCGCCGCCGTCTTCACCTGCCAGGCGGCCAGGTAAAAGAAGTCCGAGAGCGTGAAGGCCCATTCGGGAAGATCGTATTCCCAGATGAATTTTACAATCGAGGGAAAGGAGACCGCCGTGCCCAGGATTATGGCCAGGACCGGGAAGATCCGTTTCCAGCCGGAGAGCCCGCTTTGCCGGGCAAAGCGGCAGGCGATAACTCCGTAGCCCAGGGGGATGACCAGCGCGAACACCCGGTCCGGGATAAAGGTAATGAGCTTCCCCATCATGCCGATCCTGATAAAGGCCGGGCCGGTCCAGGCGATCGCCGTTACCACAAAGGCGGACAGGAGGCTGGTGACGGTCCGAATCCGGGCCTTGAGGGCCTCCCCGGAAAAATACTGCACCAGGGCTATGGAGAGGTGCTCCCCCTGCCGGGTGGTGATCATCCCCGCGAGCATCCCCACCCAGAGGAGGAAGTGGATGATCAGCACGGAGGAACCCCGGATACCCGTATTGAAGACGATCCGGGCTACCGCCTCCGCGGCGGGAAACAGGGTCAGCAGGACCAGACAGCAGACGCAGAAACCGTCTTCAATCCTGAGAAAGAGGGACCGTTTTCCCTTTTCTGTCGTTTCCACGGTGTTTTCCGAAACCATCGATACACCCTCCTCCATAACACACCCTCCTCCATAACCTCCTCCCCGACAACTCCCTCCCCGGTCAGTTCTCCCCCCGGTAGTTCCGGAGTATCCCCTGGATCCGGTTGTACATGCCCCGGTGGAACACGTTCCGGTCCACCAGGTCGGGAATATGCTGGTATATCTCCTGATACCAGAGCTGCTCCTGGGCGGGAGTCACCTCGCAGAGCCGGAGGCCCTCCCGGGTCATTTGGGTGACCGCCGCTTCCTCGCTGGCCTGGAAGGAACTCTCAAATTCCCTACCCGCCTGCATGGTTATTTCCATCAGCCGCGCCCGGTAGGCCTGGGGGATCCGGTTCCAGGCGTTCCGGCTCATGAGGATACCCCCCATAAAGGGAGCCAGGTTGATGGTACACATATTCCGGACTATCGTGTGGAGCCGGAAGGAGGAAACCGCCACGGGATTCATGTAGACCGCGTCGATCATCCCGCTGTTCAGGCGCTGGGCAATATCGGAGTAGGTGACCCGAACCATCTGGAAGCCCATGGTCCTGAAGGCGTCCATCAGTTCCTCCTCGTCGGGGCTGGTCCCCAGTTTGAGCTTCCGTAGGTCCGCCGGGGTATAGACGGGGCTGCGGGAGAAGACCTTTATCCAGCCCGCCTTGACCCAGGCGAGGCTGATGTACCCTTCCTGTTCTATCCGGGCGTTCAGTTCCTGCCGGACCTGACTGAGCACCGTGTCCAGTTCGGCGTTGTTTCTGATGAGGAAGGGGATGCTCAGGGCCATAATCTCCGGGGCAACGGAGGTGAAGGCGACGCTGGTGAGGATCGCCGCCTGAATTTTGTCCTGCCGGAGTTTCATCAGGTATTCCCCTTCGCTGCCGGGGTATTGGTGGATGATCCTGAGACTTACCTCCCCGTTGGTAGCCTGCCCCCACTCGTAGGCGATCCGGTCAAGGGTCTTTCCCCAGGGGGAATTCCGGGGCAGGGAGGAGGCCAGGGTAATGGTAAGCCCCCGTTGACGCTGGGCAAAAAGGGCGGCAGGGGCCAGGCCGGCGTATAAGCCGAAGAAGGCCAGCAGCAAAGGAAAAACACGCTTTTTACAGAACATCGCTCACAAACTCCTTTTATGCATTTATTATAGAGAGCGCACTATTTTATAGAACAATTATGGACGCTTTAGATTTCATCCTTCCCTTTCATCATCCTCCGGTTCATCTTCCGTTTCGAGGAAATAATCAGCGGCCGTCTCCAAAAGGAGCCGGGCCTTTTTCTGGGCCAGGATATTCACCAGCCGGTTCGGGGGGTCCGCGTCCACATCCAGGGACAGGGCCTTCTCCAGCATGGCCTTGAAGGCCCCATAATCCTGGGTGGGGATCAGCACCGACTGGGCATAGGAAACATAGGGGCCCGCCAAAAGGCCCCCGGATTTCTCCAGGGCCCGCTGAAAGTGGAGTTCGGCCCTGGTTTTATCCCCCCCGATGGATTCGGGCAGGGCGGACAGGGCCGTAATATAGAATTCATCCAGGGCGCCGTGGTTAAAATCGGGGTCCAATTCGTAGGCCCGGTTTATCCAGCTCATCAGATCCGGCACCCGGCTGCCGAGCTGTAAGTCGAAGGGGTTCAGGGAATAGGCGGCGAGGTAACCCGCCGCGGTCCAGTAGAGGAGGGGCACGTCGGCCCGGGTCATCCGGGCCAGGGTAGCCGCCGCGCCTTCGCCGGCTATGCGGGGGTACTTCTTCTCCAGCCCCCCGTAGAGGATATCCGCCCCCCGGAGGTAGAGCCGCCGGGCCCGCTCCAGGGAAGCCTGCCGTTCCTCGTATTGCTCGACGGGCAGAAATTCCGCGGGGGCCTGGACAAAGGCATTGGCGTACATGACGAAAAGGGAGCCCGTGGTGAGGATCAGGCCCTGATGATTCGGGTTGGCGGCCAGGAGGCTCTCGTACATCTTTATGGCAAAGGGCAGCGCGTCCCCCACAAGAACGAGGTCCGAATCCCCGGTGAAAACGGCGCTGCTTCCCTCCCCGGTGAGGGCGTTGGAAACCGCTTTGACCGCCATCTTGTTTATCGAACACGCCGTCAGCGGGAAGAAAAGCAGGAAAAACACCCCCGCCTGAACCGCTCCCATCCGCTTCTTCATCGTTCCGCCCCCTTTTTCCGCATCGCCTTAGCCGCCGATAACCCGGCGTATGTCGGCCTTGATGGCCTCAAGTTTCCGGGCCGCTTCGGCCTTTGCCCCGCCGAGCCCCGCCGAGCCTACTTCGGCGCAGCAGCTCGCGTAGAATTTGATCTTCGGCTCGGTGCCGCTGGGCCGGGCGCTGACCACGGTCCCGTCCTTCAGGTAAAACTGGAGGACGTCGCTCTTGGGAAGGTCCACCGGCTCCTGCCGGCCGCCCTCCCCGCCGTACTTCCAGACCGACTCCCGGATGTCCCGAACCTTTTCCACCGGAATTCCCCCCAGGGTTTTCGGGGGATGCTTCCGGTATTCTTCCATGATGCCCTGCATGATGCCGGGCCCTTCAGGACCCTGGAAATACTTGGAGATCCCCAATTCCTGCCAGTAGCCGTTGGCCGTGTAGAGTTCCTCCAGGCGGTCCAGGAGGCTTTTGCCCCGGCTCCGCCAGTAGAGGGTCATCTCCGCCACCATGGCCGCGGCGGAAATCCCGTCTTTGTCCCGAACCTCGTCCTCCACCAGGTAGCCGTAGCTCTCCTCGGTGCCGTACACCACGGTATAGCCCCGGCCGTCGCTTTCGCACCGCCGCATGATGTCGGCGATCCACTTGAACCCCGTGAGGCACTCGACGCATTCCACCCCGTAGGAGGCGGCCAGGCGTTTCTGCATCCCCGTGGTGACGACGGTGTTGACCATCACCGGCTTGGCCGGCATCTTTCCCGTTTCTTTCAGGGAGAGGAAGAGGTAGTCCCCCAGGAGCACTCCGAGCTGATTGCCGGTAACAAGGACGAATTCCCCCGTTCCCGCCTTCGCCGGAACCGCGATGCCGATCCGGTCCGCGTCGGGGTCGGTGGCCATCACCACGTCGGCCTGTTCCTTCTTGCCCAACTGAACGGCCAGTTCCAGGGCCGCGGCCTCCTCGGGGTTGGGGAAGGCTACCGTGGGAAAGTCCCCGTTACCTTCCCTTTGCTCCGGCACCGTGAGCACCCGCAGGCCCAGGCTTCCCAGGACCGCTTCCACGTGCATCGCCCCGGTCCCGTGGAGGGGGGTATAGACGATCTTCACCTCCCCCGCATGGGCCCGGATCAGATCCGGCCGGAAGAGGCGGCTGCGCACCATCTCCTGGTAGGGCCCGTCGATCTCCGTATCGATGATTTCCAGAAGGCGGCGGCGGAGGGCCTCTTCCCGGCTTATCTCCTTGATGGCCGTCACGGCGTTCACCTCGTCGATGATCCCCTGGTCGTGGGGGGGAACCACCTGGGAACCGTCGTTCCAGTAGGCCTTATACCCGTTGTATTGGGGGGGATTATGGCTGGCGGTTACCACGATTCCCGTGTCGCAGCCCAGGCGCCGGATGGCAAAAGAAAGCTCCGGGGTGGGCCGCAGGGACGAGAAGAGGTAGGCCTTGATCCCGTTGGCGGCGAAGATCAGCGCCGCGGCCTCGGCGAATTCCGAGGAATAGTGCCGGCTGTCGTAGGCAATGGCCGCGGAAAGCCCCGCCCCCCCCGCGGCGGCCTTATCGGGGAAGGTCTTGAGGAGGTAGGAGGCAAGCCCCTGGGTGGCGCTCTTGACCACCAGGGTATTCATCCGGTTATAGCCCCCCCCGATGACTCCCCGCAGGCCCCCGGTCCCGAATTCCAGGTTCCGGTAAAATCGGTCTTCCAGTTCCTTCCAATCCTCCGCGGCCAGGAGTTTTTCCACCTCGGAGCGGAAGCCCGCGTCCTTTTCCCGGGCGATATAATCCTTTGCCCGGGAAATAATGTCGTTTTTTTCCATAACCTAAGCGCCTCCGTCTCTAGTATATCCCCCATTTCCATGGGATACAAGTAGCGGATCGCCTCCTAAGAGGAATTCTTCCCAATTCTCCCGGCTTATGACGGCGCAGCGGGCCTGGGGGTATGAGCGGCGGAAGGCTTCGGGAATGGAGTCCGGGCCTTTCTTCCATTTAAATTCATAGGCAAAGAGGGCCTCTCCCCGCTGTTCTATCAGGTCCACCTCTTTTTGCTCCCAGGTCCGCCAAAACCGGGGCTCATTCGTAAAACCCGATGCCATGCCCGCATATTGGCGGGTTTTTATCCGCTCGGACATGAGAAAATTTTCCCAAAGATGCCCCAGGTCATTCCGTTGCGCCGGGGGATTAAAGGCCGAAATGAGGACATTCCGAATCCCCGTATCAAAAAAATAGTATTTTGATTTTTTGCTTATCTCGTTACGGGCATTTCCGCTGAAGCCCCGGACCTGGTAGATCACATAGGCCTTCTCCAAAAGGTCCACATAGCGGGCGACGGTTTTTTTATCCAGGGAGAGCTTTTGCCCCAGTTCGGTATGGCTTACCTCGCTTCCGATCTGCCAGGCCAAAAGCCTGAGAAGATCCAGCAGCACCTTGGAGGATTTGATGCGGTCCAGTTCCAGGATATCCTTGAGGAGGTAAGAACCCGCCAGTTCCTGCAGAATTTCCTGTTTTTCCGCCGCGGTCCCCGCGCAGAGAACCGCGGGGTACATGCCGTAAACGAGAAAATCCTCCAGGCGGCGATCCAGTTCAAAGACCGGCTGTTTCCGGCCAAGCTCAAAAAGGGAAAGCGGGTAGAGGGGCAGATCTTTTTTCCGCCCGGTCAGGGGCTCCCCCACCTGGCCGGCCAATTCAAAGGCCGAGGAACCGCTGATGAGGATGGAGAGTTCCGGCCGATGGTCGGTGAGAATCTTGAGGGCCCGGCCGATCTCCGGAATCCGTTGCGCCTCATCGATCACCAGGAGATCGAGCCCCTCGACAAACCTGAAGATGTCCTGAAAGTTCCCCGGGGAAAGCCGTTCATGGACCAGCACATTATCCCCGGACTCCAGGCGGAACCGGTACCCGGAGGGAAGCCGGGAGAGGAGGGTGTTCAAGAGGGTAGTCTTGCCCACCTGCCGGGCGCCATAGAGGATATACACCCTTCCCGGCCGCATGGTATCGATAAGTCCCTCATAAATTCTCGGCATCATAGGTTCAGTATAACGCACTCCCCCAAATATGTCAATTCCGGGGAGTGTAATTCCCTGAAATTTGCATATTTTAGAGAATAATATTCCCCAAAATATGACAATTTCGGGGAGTATAAATCTCCTAAATATGACGATTTCGGGGAATATGAATCCCTAAAATAAGCAAATTTGAAGGAAGATGGCGGAAAAAATTCGTGCCGGCTTCGCGTGCTGAAAAAAATGTAAAAAATCGCTTGACATTTATCGCCCCTCGTTGTATATATATTATATGTTCATGTGTTCAACTGTTAAATGGGATGGTTAAGGAAATGACGGAAAAAGGCCTTTCGGACATTGAAAGTCTTGATTGTAACGTCATCCACGAGGA
>JAITRV010000190.1 GCA_031288215.1 Spirochaetaceae bacterium
CCCGGTGCCAGGCACCAAATTTACGCAGTAAAGGCAGGCTGCGGGATACCCCGCCGGAAAAGCCCGGCTCAGTCTCCGTGCCGGGATGACCGGCCTCCGAGAATATCCCCCCGCCTGCCGCCGGGGCAGT
Source organism: Spirochaetaceae bacterium (assembly GCA_031288215.1). Lineage (GTDB taxonomy): Bacteria > Spirochaetota > Spirochaetia > Treponematales > Breznakiellaceae > JAIRMO01. The sequence continues at coordinate 131 of JAITRV010000190.1, forward strand.
CCACGGGGAGGCGGATGGCGCGGACCACCGAGTCCGCATCTTCGTGGAAGTCGCATCTCCCCGGGGACATCTTGAGACCGGCGATGCGGTTTGTGCGGATGGCGGCCACATAATCGGCGATAGTGTTCATCCGTTCCTCCAGGTATACGCCGAAAATGGTATCCTCCTCGAATTGATCGATGTCGTGGATGTCCGAACCGGCGGTTACCGGGAGGGCCAGGTTCTCGGCGTAACGCATCGCCAGGGCGTCATAGGATTGCTCGTGGTTGCCCCCATTGGCGGCCTCCACCGCGTCAACCACCGCCGGATTCAGGTAGATCCGGTTGATGTAGTAGTGCTGCCGGAAGGGGTGGGCATGGACCACGCAGCCGCCGTAACGCCCTACCGTCTCGTACTGCTCCCGGCGGGTCCAGCGGGCCGATTCGGGGTGTTCCAAAAGCCATGCCTTATCCAGACCGTAAATCAGGTAGTCGTCCCCGTCAAAGGTCTCTTCCCAGCCGAAGAAGACGTCAAGCCCCCGCTTTTCCCCCTCCTCCCGGGTATCCTCATAGCCTTGGCAAAAACGGTTAACCCATTTCCTCCAGGGCAGGTTCCGGTTTATGGGGGTATTGCCGTTAAAAAAATGATCCGTGACGATGATCCCGGTATACCCCCGATCCCGGTATTTTTCGATATATTCATACCCCTCCGAAATGCCGCAGCTACTGGCCTGCCGGGTGTGGAGATGGGTTTCGTAGAGATAACTCATAGCTTCCTTTTTTCATATTTTTTCATATTGTCATGGTTCTTCATAGTAACTTATACGGTAATCCCCGGCAAGGCTAAACCCTATTTTTCGGTAAACCGCCTTGGCCGTGAGGTTCCCCTTCTTGACAAAGAGGGTAAAGCCCCGGCCCTCGCCGCTTAAGAAGGCCGTAAAGGCGGCGGTCATGGAAAGGGCGATGCCCCGGCTCCGGTAATCCGGGTGGACGTATACCCCGCCGATCTGGTACTGGGAAAAGGCCAGGGCGCTGGTGTTGATCTTCCCCACCAGACGCCCGTCCAATTCCGCGGTCAGGAGGTGTTCCCTGGCTGCCAGGTTTTCCAGGGTCTTCCGGCAGAACGCGGGATTGAACACCGCTCCCTGGGGAAGGACCTCCTCCTGCTCATACCCCGCCTGAAGCAGGTAGAGGGCGTCCATATCGGAGGCCCGGGGCCTCCTGAGCCGGAGCCCCGCCGGGCCCGCCTCCAGGGCGTGCGGGTTCGGCGGCCCCCTCATCGTCATAAGATCGTAATCGATCTGATCCTTGATCGTATACCCCAAGCGGGCCATGAGCCCTTCCAGGATTTCCACATCCTCCCGGCGGCCCTGCACCCCGTAGATGGGGAGTTTTTTCCAAAGGCGGTTCATAAATTGGGGGATGGGAATATCCTCCCCCGGAGAGATGACGGGAAACAGGGTGCGTCCCGAGAGGAGGAGAAGGGCCGACATATTTCCCCCCCGATCCCGCAGGGACCAGGCCCGATCCCCGGAATTTTTTATCCGTAGAAATTTCGCGCAGGCGCTCACGCAGTAAAGCTCCCGGGCTTTAAGAAATTCCTCCGCCTGGGATCGGGCCAGAGGTCCGTTGATCCTCGAATCGATGCAATACCAGTGCCGCCGGGAGCGTACCATGGGACTTCTTCACCTTCCTCCGGAATTCCGGGGGGGGAAGGGCAGCCTCCCCTGGGGAACGATCCGGCCCAGGATGGCGGAAAACCCCGCGATAAAAGACTCCGGGGCATAACTGTATACCGCCAGGGAAGCGTCCACCCAGGAAACTTCCTCCAGGTAGACCGGGCTGAGTACGGAAAAGAGGATCACCCGTTTCCCCAGGCCTTTGAGGCTTTGGAGCATTTTCAAGCCGGCGGAATCGGAAAGGCAGAAGATGATCGTATCCGCCGTCCGGGCAAGGGACACAAACTCCCCGCTCTCCCCCGAGGGCGGGTACCAGTAGGCCGAAGCTCCGGGGAAGGCGGTCCTGCCGGCGGTAAAAAAGTCCGCGTAATTCCCCGCCAAAAAGACATTTCCCGCCTGTTCCGGCGTGAGGGGAAAGGCCCTTTCCCCGGAAACCACCGTCACGCTCCGGGCCGCCAGGTCCAGGAAGAAGGCCTGCCCCTCCGGGTCCGGGAGGCTCGCGGCAATCTTTGCCGGATCGGGAATAGCGGGGACCGCCTTTTCCCCCCGGAGGAAGCGGAGCTTTATCTCCAGTACCCGCCGGGCCGCGTCCCGGACCCGGGTTCTGAATTCCGGATCTTCCCGCATGGATGCGGCCAGGGAAGTCCAGACGGGATCGCTGAGATTCGGCGTGGAGGAAAACATGATGATGTCGTTGCCCGCCATGAGGGCTTGTTTTGCCGCCCGGGAAACGCTCCCCACGGCGGCGGTGGCGCCGTTCATCATGAGATCGTCGGTGATGATGAGCCCCCGGAACCGGATCCGGTCCCGGAGAATATCCCCCAGGAACCAGGGGGATAGGGAGGCCGGGGCCATCCCCGCCTGGGTGTTGGGGAAGGCCAGGTGGCCGCTCATGATCGCAGGGGTCCCCTCCCGGGAAAGGATCCGGTAGGGGATGAGTTCCCGGTCCCAGAGTTCCTCGAAGGAGGCGTTGATTTGGGGCAGCACCCCGTGGGAATCCAGGTCCGTGTCCCCATGGCCGGGGTAGTGTTTGGCGGTGGCGATGATCCCCGCATCCCGCTGCCCCTTGACGAAGGCGGCCCCCAGGATCCCCGCCTGGACCGGGTCTTCCCCAAAGGCCCGAGGGCCGATGAGGGTGGAGTCCCGGTTGGTGTAGAGGTCCACCGTGGGGGCAAAGTTCATGTTGATCCCCAGGACCGCCAGTTCCCGGCCTATGTAATACCCGGAATAGTAGGCGTCCAGGGGATAACCCGAGGCGCCGATGGCCATGTTCCCCGGGGTTTCACTGGTGGCCCCCTTGACGTGCCTGATCCAGCCTCCTTCCTGATCCGTGGCCACCAGGAGGGGAATGTGAAAGCGGCTGTCCAGGGCGATCCGTTGCAGGGTCCCCACGGTTTCCGCCAGCAGCAGGGTGTCTCCGGTATTCCAGCCGAAGATCTTAATCCCTCCGATCTTCCGGTCCCGAATCCAGTCGATGATCAGGGGGGAAGGCTCGGCCCCGACCCAGCCGAGCATAAAGGTCTGGGCCAGGGCTTCCTCGTCGGACATGGCCGCTATCAGGGACGCCGCCAGCACCTCCGCCTCTGCGGGATCGGCAAAGTTTTGGGCAAAGACCCGGAGGCCGAGGAGGAACAGGAGGGGGAAGACCAGCCGCCTTCTCATTGGTAGGCTTCACCCCGGAGGCCGTCGATATAGGCGGCGGCGCAATGGGCCGCCACCGCCCCTTCCCCGGCGGCAACCACCACCTGCCGGAAGGGGCTGGATCGGACATCCCCTGCGGCAAAGAGCCCCGGTATCGAGGTTTCCATCCGCTGATTGGTCAGGACATAGCCGGTCTCGTCCTTTTTGAGATCCGGGACCAGGGCCGTCTGGGGCAGGGTCCCGGCAAAGATAAAGACGGCGTTGGCCTGTTCCTCATCCTTTTTCCCCATCCCCGCCTTTTCCAAAACCACCGACTCGACCTTATCCTTCCCCCGGATCTCCAGGATCCGGGTGTTAAACCGCGTCTTGATGCAGGGATTGGTCAGCACCCGCTGGGCCACGGCCTTCTGCGCCCGGAGCCGGTCCCGGCGGTGGACCAGCGTCACCTGATCCGACATATGGGAAAGCAACTGGGCCTCGTCGCAGGCCGCATCCCCCCCGCCGATTACGAAGATCTTCTTGTTTCTAAAAAAGGGACCATCGCAGGTGGCGCAATAGGAAACCCCCCGGCCGTAAAATTCCGCTTCCCCGGGGATGTCCAATGTCCGGTGCTTGGTCCCGGTGGCGAGGATCACCGCCAGGCCCCGGAGGGTTTCACCGTCCCCCAGGGTTATTTTGAAGCCCCCATCTTCCTGGTCCAGGGAACACACCGTATCGGTGATAAACCGGGCCCCAAAAAGTTCCGCCTGGCGGTGCATATCCTGGGCAATCTCAAATCCCGACTTATCCGCCATATTGCCGGGGTAGTTCTCCAGCTTATCGATGAGCAGGGCCTGACCGCCCGGAGCCATCTGCTCAATCACCAGCACCTTCAAATTTGCCCGGGCTCCGTATTGGGCCGCGGTAAGCCCCGCAGGGCCTGCTCCCAGAATGAGCAGATCCGCATCGGTCTTATCGGTAACAGGGGCATCCATCATACGACTCCTCTTCAATTATGGTATCTGTATAGTAGGGGAGGGAAAGGACTTTCGTCAAGGAAGCCCCAAAGGGGCTTCTTGTGCGGGGAGTGCCCCTCATTTTTATGTTTGTTTCCCGGCGCCGCTCGCAAGGGAACCCCCTTCGGGGGCCCGGTAAGCCCCCAAAAACCGGAAGTCCTCGGTGCGGGTTTTCAGTTCCTCCATGACCCGGTCAAAAACCCCGCCGGATTCGGGGATGCTCACGTCCACGTAGAAAAGATAACGCCAGGGCTGCCCCTGGATGGGCCGGGATTCAAGCTTGGAGAGGTTGATACCCCCTTCGCTCAAAATTTTGAGACAGGCAAAGAGGGAACCCGGCGTATCGGGGACGGAGAACACCAGGGAAGCTTTGTTAGGGGGCTCCGAACCCAGGCTGGGGGGGACCTGCGGCGCTTCCCCGGCCCCCTCCCGCCGGGCAATGATGAGGAAGCGGGTGTAGTTCAGGGGATTGGTCTCGATCCCCGCCCGGAGGACCTTGAGGCCGTGGATCTTTGCGGCGGCTTCGCCGGCAATGGCCGCCACCTTGGTGGCCCCCTCCCGGACGATGGAAGCCACCGCGGTGGCGGTGTCGTTGCAGGCCTCAAGCTGCCAGGCGGGGTATTTTTCCAGGAAGTCCCGGCACTGGGCGAAACCCTGGGGATGGCTGCGGACTATCTTAATGGTATCCATCTCGGCCTTTTCATCCCCGATAAGGCAGTGGACGATCCGGAGCTTCAACTCTCCCACGATGGCGATATCGGGGAACCGTAAAAAGAGGTCGTAGTTCTCGTGGATCGAACCGGCCAGGCTGTTTTCCACGGGGACGACCCCTGCGCAGGCGGTCCCCTCCAGCACCGCGGTGAAGACCGCCCCGAAGGAGGCGGCCGACAGCCGGGGCGTCTCCTCCCCAAAGGCCCGCATCAGGGCCTGTTCGGCAAAGGCGCCGCTTTCCCCGGAAAACGCCACCGGCAGAGGGGCTGAGCCCCCTGCTCCCGCAAGCCCCCTTTTTTCCGCAGGCCCCTTTTCTCCGGGGGATTTCCCCCCCAGGGCGATCCCGATCCGGGGGCGGGGGGTCCTGAGGAGTTCCTTCCCCACCACCGGCGCCAGGGCCTCAATGTCCCGCATGAGCCGTTCAAACTGTTCCGGGTACAGGGACTGGGGCCCGTCGGAAAGGGCCTCATCGGGCCGGGGGTGGACCTCCACGGTAAGGCCGTCGGCCCCCGCGGCAATGGCGGCGAGGGCCGCAGGACTTACCTTGGCCCGAATCCCCACGGCATGGCTGGGGTCCACGATCACCGGCAGGTGGGAGAGGGCCTTAACCACGGGAATGGCGGAAATATCCAGGGTATTGCGGGTATAGGTCTCGAAGGTCCGGATCCCCCGTTCGCAGAGGACCACGTCCCGGGTACCCGAAGCGAGGAGGTACTCCGCGGAGAGAAGCCATTCCTCAATGGTGGCCGAAGGGCCCCGCTTGAGGAGCACCGGCTTCCCCAGGGATCCGACCTTCTTGAGGAGTTCAAAATTCTGCATGTTCCGGGCGCCGATCTGGAACATATCGGTGAGGTCCTTCATCTGAAGCGCCAGTTCCGGGGATACCACCTCGGTAACAATGGGCATACCCTGGGCTTCCCCGGCGGCCTTCATGTACTCAAGGCCCTCCATCCCCAGACCCTGAAAGGCGTAGGGGCTGGTCCGGGGTTTGAAGGCCCCTCCCCGGAGGATCACCGCCCCGGACTCCCTGACCCGGGCGGCGGTTTCCATGATCTGTTCCCGGCTTTCCACCGCGCAGGGGCCGGCGATCATCGAAATCCGGGAACCGCCGATCTTCACGGGCCCCACGGTTACGATAGTGTCCTCGGATTTGGTCTCCCGGGAGGCCAGTTCATAGGGGTTGGAGGTGGCCGCCACCCGTTCCACCCCGGGCAAAAGCCCCAGTTCCCGGAGATCCACCGGAGCCTTTCCCGTGGCGCCGAGGATCTCATCCTCTCCCAGGATCTGTTCCCGAATCTTGAAGCCCCGATCCTTCAAAAAGATGCGGACCATTTCCTTATCGTGTTCTGATATACCTCTGGACAAAACAACAATCATGACAAACCTCGATGCATCGGTAATAGGTACCCGGGTCCTATGGCCTGTTCAACACGAACCGGATTGGACAGGCCACGAAACTATCCCTTCAGGGCGCCTTTCTTCTTCAAATCTAAGATATACTCGGCGTATTTTTTATCCGAAACGGCGATATGGGTCAAGGTCCAGTCCCGGAGGAAACGGACAAAAAGATTGGGGACAAATTTCTTACCCTCCTCAAAATTCTTTACCTCTTCCAGGACCTGTTTGACAAACTCTTCATGCTCTTTTTTATGGATCGCGAATCCAGGGTAGTTTACGTTCTTCAGGATCTGCTCTTCCGCGCCGAAATGGAACTTCACATATTCAACGGTGGCCCGAATCGCCTCCTTAAAGGAGGCCCGGGCGGCTTCGTCCCCCTGAAGACAACTCTCGTAAAGGGTATTGGTTAACCGGATGAGTTCCTTATGCTGATCATCCACCAGGGGAATGCCGACCAAATAGCGGTCATCCCATTCGACAATAACGTTCCCACTCATAAATACCTCAATGTATAGAGCGCTCTCAAAGATGCGCCCCCCTTGCACGAAAGGAGGCGCCCGCTGCTCCGGCCGCCGGGTCCTCCATTCATCCCATAAGCCGTGCCCTACGGACCGATATAATGACCATTGTAATATAACACAATATAGAAGTATAATATATTAAAGAAGAAGGTCTTCCAAGTCCTTAAAATATAATATTATAAAAGAAAAGGGACTTACAAGCCTTTCATTATAGGATATACTGTTATAGGATATACTGTATAGAAGATATATTAATAGAAGATATATTATATAGAGGATATATTGATAGAGGACTGCTGAAATTATGATAAAAGATCTGGAACATATTAGGTCCAAACGGGCTTTTATTATCGACATGGACGGGGTGGTCTACCACGGAAACCAGCTTCTTCCGGGGGCGCTGGAATTTGTGGAATGGCTTACGGTTAACCATAAGGCATTCCTCTTTCTGACCAATTCCAGCGAGCGATCCCCCCTGGAACTGTCCCAAAAGCTGTCCCGGCTGGGGATTCTGGTGGACCCGGAGCATTTCTACACCAGCGCCCTGGCCACCGCGGGCTTCCTGGCCTCCCAGAAACCCGGGGGGTCCGTGTACGTCATCGGGGAACCGGGGCTGATCCAGGCCCTCTACGACGCGGGCTTCACCATGAACAACGTGAATCCCGACTACGTGGTGGTTGGGGAGGGGAGGGGCTATAGCCTGGAGGCCCTGGAACGGGCGGTAAAACTGGTCTTCGGGGGGGCGCGGCTCATCGGCACCAACCCGGACCTGACCGGCCCGGTGGAGGGAGGTATCGTCCCTGCCTGCGGTTCCCTGGTGGCCCCCATAGAACTGTCCACCGAGACCAAGGCCTATTTTGTGGGCAAGCCCAACCCCCTGATCATGCGCCACGGCATGAGGCGGCTCAACGCCACCCGGGAAGAAACGGCAATCATCGGGGACCGGATGGACACGGACATCGTCGCCGGGGTGGAATCGGAAATCGAGACGATCCTGGTCCTTTCGGGGGTTACCAAGATGCAGGATATTCCCCGGTTCCCCTACCGGCCCCGGCATATCCTGGAGGGAATTTTCGAGATTCCCCCGGGGAAGGACGCGTGATAGGAATGAATCGGAAGACCGGGATTGACGAGGCGATCATCGCCGAATTGGTGGCGGGCCGGTTTTTGCGCTATGTCCGCTATTGGACCACCAGCGACCGCCGCATTGAGGCGACCCCTTCCACGCCGGGGCAGTGGGACCTGGCCAAGGCCCTGGTGGAGGAGCTTCGGGGTCTGGGGATCGCCGAGGTGGAACTCACCGCCCATTGCTACGTGATTGCCCGGCTTCCCGCCTCCGCAGCCCGGGAAGGCCGCCCGGCGGTGGCCTTCCTGGCCCACCTGGATACGGTAGACGATGTGCCCGGGAAGGACGTCAAACCCCAGGTGGTCAAGAACTACGACGGCCGGCGGATTGAGCTGGCCGGCGGCCTCGCCCTGGACCCCCAGGCAGATGCCGCCCTGGCCGCCCAGAAGGGCCGGGACCTCATCCATGCCGACGGGACCACCCTGCTGGGGGCGGACGACAAGGCGGGTATTGCGGAGATCCTCGCTGCGGTGGAGTACCTCCTGACCCACCCTGAGATACCCCACGGGCCGGTGGAGATCATCTTTTCCCCGGACGAGGAAACCGGGAAGGGGCTTCCGGAATTTCCCCTGGAACGGATCAGATCCCGCGCCTGCTATACCCTGGATGGGGGCGGGGAAGGGGAGCTTGAGGCGGAGTGTTTCAACGCCCTGAAGGGGGAAATTGAATGTACCGGGAGGGCCATTCACCCCGGTTATGGCCGGGGGATACTGGTCAACGCCGCCCTGATGGCGGCGGCCTTCGCCATGATGCTCCCCCGGTCGGAGAGCCCCGAGGCGACCGACGCCTATTACGGCTACTATAACCCCGTGGAGATCCGGGGGAACGGGGAGAAGGCCTTCCTGGAGGTGTTTATCCGGGACTTTGACCGGGCCGGGGCACAGCGGCGGGCCGGGGCGCTGGATGCTTTTGCCCGGGCGGTGGAGGCCCAGTTTCCCGGGGGCAGGGTCCACGTTACGATAAAAAATCAGTATTATAATATGAAGGAACGGATCGAGAAGAGCCCCGAAGTCATGAGGATACTGAAAAAGGCCGCCGCCAATATCGGGATTGAATTCACGATGAAGCCCATCCGGGGAGGCACCGACGGGTCCCGGTTGACGGAACTGGGAATCCCCACCCCCAACATCTTTACCGGCGGCCATAGCTGGCATAGCCGTACCGAATGGGCCGCGGTTTCCGAGATGACCGCCGCCTGCCGCCTGGTGATTGAACTTATCCGGCTCTGGGGGGAAGAACCGGCGGCTTGAGCGGGTCTTCGACCGGGTCTTTGACCGGGTCTTCGACCGGGTCTTCGACCTTCGCATAAAAAACCCGGAGACGTGTTTTCTGTACGTGACACGCACCTGCCCACGCCCCCGGGTAAAGAATGGAGAGCGACTTTTTTTACATAAAACCTTACCATTGAGGTTTGTTCTTATTGAAAACGGCTATTTTTCAATAAGAGTAATAAAGGATGACCGCCGAGAGAGGTGGCGGCGATCACCCCATTATTCACATCGTAATCATCCGGCCAACTCCTTGCCCAGGGCGTAGCATTGGCTGAGGGTATCTTCCGTTGGTTCAAGCTGGGTTATGATACCGCTTCCTTTCACCTCGGCTCCCAGCCCCTTCATGCGGTCTACCCAGGTACGCATCCACTGCCCATCCCCCCAGTCGTATGAACCGAAGAGACCGAGGCTTTTCCCCTGTAATTCCGCCGAACTCAGGGATGCGATGAAGGGCTCCATTTCTTCTTCCTCCAGGGTCTCATCCCCCATGGCAGGACAGCCAAAGGCCAGCGCATCCGCATCCTTGACCAGAGCCGCCGAAGCAGATCCTACCGGTTTGAGAATCGCCTCCGCCCCGGCCTCGCTTACACCCTTGGCTACCGATTTTGCCATCAGTTCCGTATTGCCTGACCCGCTCCAATAGGTGATAAATATTTTCTTCACTCGTCCCTCCTTCTAGTTAGCTTTTACTAACATAGCATATATTTAAATATTTGTAAAGGGCTTATAACAAAATTTCTTCATTTTTTTGATTTTTTTTCAAATGTTTTCTCAATTTTGATCATGTACCCTGCTCATCCTGATTACCACATCCCTTCAGAAAGGGGCGGTTCCGCCGTACCGGTCCCGGGGGACGCCTTTTTCAGGGTAAGCAGCAAGGGGAGATGATCGCTGAGGCCGATGCCGGTACGGGGATTATAGGCATCGGGATACCCCTTGCCGTTGAGAAAGGGCTCCCGGTTCAGAACCTGGCAGGCCTCGAATTCCCATCCTGAACCGTCAAAGAGGGCTTCGGACAACAAAAAATGATCGATGGTTTCCCATGCATTTTTGTAGCTATAAGAGCCCGCTCCTTCGGGTAATTCCCCCGCCCAGGGGGAATAGAAAGCCGCCACCTCCGGGGGAAAATACGCGGCCCGGGGGGGCTTTTCCCCGCTGATAACGAGAAAATCCGCCCGCTTTCCCCGGCTGTCCCCGGTAAAACCGCTGAGTTCCGCCGCTTCGGGCACATCCGGCAACAGGGCGCTGATGTAGGCGCCGGCCTGGCGGTAGAATTCATCGTAATTTTCATTGAGATCCCCCAGGATAATCACCGGTACCCCCGGGTTTTCCCGGCGGATCTCCTCTATCCGCCGGTTGATGATCCACGCCGAACTCCGGCGCTGGGCTTCGGTCTCCTGGTCCCCCCCGAGTTTCGATTTCCAATGGCAGGCGAAAATAACCAGGGGCGCTCCCCCCGCATCCACCCATGCCTCCAGAATCGGCCGGGGGATATCTTTCCCCTGGTAGCCCCCCGAATGAGCCCTGGTCCGGGTAAGGGGGAATCGGCTCAAAAGGCCGATTCCCAAAGCTGCCCCGGGGTTGCCGGCAAAGAAGGTCCAATGATACCCCTGATCCCCTAAGCGGTCCTTGGCCAGGGCCTCTAAAACCCCGCCATTCTCGACCTCTATCAGGGCCAGAATATCCGGGGCTACCGGGGCCAGCGCCCGGGAGAGGGCGGTCATCCGGGCACTGTACTTTTCCCCGGACCAGCCCGATGAGGCGCTGTATTCCCGGTATTCTCCCCCGTTCTCATCTCCGTCAAAGAGGGCCTGGACATTCCAGGCCCCAATGGTTACCGCCTGAAGGGAAGCCGCCGGTTCCGGATCCTTACAGCCCGCTGCGGTCCCTGTAAGGATCAGCGCCATAAGTATCGGAAGGCGCCGGCGCTCTTTTATGATTTTCAGCATTCTAAAACCTCCTGTATATAATAGGCGCCGGGATTGCAATTCGCTTCAATAAAATCGAGAAAAAATCGAGAAAAAATCGAAAAAACCGAAAAAGATCTATTTTTTCTTCAGCTTTTATTTTTATCGATTTTTTATTGAAGCAAATCGGCGAATTGGACCATATAGATAAGAGGACGGTTCAAAATGCAAGATTTTGAACCGCCCTATCGGGAAATGTTTGTCTCTGATAAACCATATGACCTTATTCCGGAGGAGCTATGAAAATCGTGTACTTGTTCTATGACGAGGATGGGGTGACTATCCCCTTTTATGAGTATGACGAGGACCTGTTTCAAAAACTGGTCCATACCCGGCTGGGGTGCTGGAAGCCTAAAGTCTCCGCCTTTAGCCTTATGCGGAAGACCCTGTCCGAAGGCCTGTTGGACCGGGTCCTGGCCGGTAAGGTCTGTGTGGAGGTCCGCCTGGACCGGGGGGAAGCGGCCGCTTCAGTAGCGGTCCGGGGCTTTTTCCAGCAGGAACAGGGAGGGGAGGCTGCTGCCTCGGCGAATACCCCCATCCTGACCGACCGGACAGGCAGCCCCGGTGATCGGGATTGCCTGCTCCAATCCTGTCCGCTGCCGGAGTTGTTCTCAGACGCTTGGGCGGAGAACCTGGAGACCGAACTCCATGCCAGGAAGTACAGTCCCAAAACTATACGGGCCTATTTGTACTACAATCGGGCCTTTTGCCGGACCCTCCGGAAACGGCCCGAGGATATCGAACCGGAGGATATCAAGGTCTATCTGGGCTATTTGGATAAGACCCTGGACCTTTCCGCTTCATCCGTTAATTTGGCGATCAGTTCGCTTAAATTCTTTTATGATAAGATCCTTGAAAAAGGCATGGTCTTAACCCATCGGCCCCGGCATGATAAGCGGTTTCCTGCGATCCTATCGGTTCAGGAGATCCTTCACCTGCTGAACGGTGAGCAGAACCCCAAACACCGGCTTCTTTTGATGCTGGCCTATTCTTCGGGCCTGCGGGTGAGTGAAGTCGTAACCCTCAAGAAAGCCCACATTGACCTTCACCGCAAATCGATCTTTGTCCAGGCCGGTAAGGGACGCAAGGACCGCTACACCATCCTATCGGACCGGGCGGCCCAATTTATACAGGATTATTGTAGTCTCTATGCGATTGATGAGTGGCTCTTCCCCGGCTTATCACCGAAGCAGCATCTGTCCATCCGTTCCGCCCAGAAGATCTTTGACAAGGCCCTCGAAAAATCCCTGATAGAAAAACAGGTGTCAATCCACGGTCTGCGTCACGCTTTTGCCACCCACCTCTTGGAGAACGGTACCGATATCAAATACATCCAAGAACTCCTGGGTCACGCTTCCATCCGAACCACCGAACGGTACACTCATGTTGCCCGCCGCCACATTCTGAAAATCCAAAGCCCCCTGGACAATATCATCCCTGCCCCTTAACGGCCCGGAGGTTTTCTGCAGCTTGGCTGTACAAAACCGCTAAGGTGCATATTACTGTTTAGGGCCATGAAATAAAGCGACCCCTTGGCGGTTATCGCCGCCAAGGGGAGGGTAATGTGCAGGCGTGTTAGCAGGAGGGTATAGGAGAGATAAAAGAATGGCGTAGATGGGGAGTTATACGCAATTTTTTTTGCCCCGCATTTGCCGCCGCACCGCGCCATCCGTGGCGCGGGAAAATTATTGCTTTTGAAATTATGAAAACAATAAAAATATTTGAAAAAATACAAAGCAGGAAGCATTGGAATCGGTGATTTAATCTTCTATAGTTCTAACTGTTCGGTGTTGTTTTACAAAAATTTTTTCACTGGTTACCGTTATAAAAAACTTGGAGCTATTGAGGATGTTTTTTGATTTATCGCCGCGTTTGATGGCGGCAATGTTCAGGCAGCATTTACCCCCATGAATTGATTAAATTTCCACCGCATCTCCGGCATGAGACTCCCGCATCTCTTTCAGGAGAGTACCGCTTCTCTCGGCTGAGAGTACCGCATCTCGTAATAAAATCTCTTGACCTTTTTCTCGTTTTATGCCATTCTAAAAGCAAATTTTAATGGAACGGAGGCATATATGGCGGTTTGGCTCAGGAAAATTCAGAAAAAGAATCCCCAGGATTTAAGC
>JAITRV010000247.1 GCA_031288215.1 Spirochaetaceae bacterium
GAGGATATTGAGCGGGTAAGCAATACCTGGGGGAACTACCTGCTTCCCCTGGATTCCTATGTTGCCGCGTCCTACTCCACCACCGGGGGCAAGCCCTTTGGGGAGGTGGTGAATAAGACCCTCCTGGACCTGGCCCGGCAGCTCGGGGGCGGTACGGTGAAGAACATCCCCTATCAGCCCTCGGCCTTTGTGACCATGTACAACAAGACGCTTTTTGAACAGGCGGGGATCGCCGCGGTTCCCACGACCTGGGCTGAGTTCCTGGAGGCATGCGCGAAACTCAAGGCTATCGGCGTGACGGGGATCACCGTGGACGACGCCTATATGGCGGCCCTCTTCGGGTATACCATGGACCGCCTGGCGGGGGCCGACGCCACCCTGGCCATGGTGAGGAGCAACGACTTCTCCGGGCCCCCGGTGCTTGAATTCGCCCGGCTCTGGGAAAGCATGGCGAAAAACGGCTATATCAGCCCCAAGGCCGCCTCCAATATCTATCCCGCCGGGCAGGTGGAAGAAATCGCCACCGGCAAGGTAGCCATGTACCTGAACGGCACCTGGCTTCCCAACGAGATCAAGGGCAACGCCTCCTCCATGCGGTGGGGGGCTTTTGCCTGGCCCGCCATCGGCTCCAAGGGGGATGGGATCGAGGCGAACAACTTCGGTTCCCAGAGCTTCGGGATCAACAAGAACTCCAAACACCCCGATGAGGCCTTCCGGTTTATCGTGTGGCTTACCACCGGGGAGTGGGACGCGGTCCTGGCGGAGGAGAGCATCGGCATTCCCATGGGGAACGATTCCCAATGGCCCGCAGCCCTGGCGGAGGCCAAGGCGGTGGTGGACGCCACCACCAAGCGGCTGCCCTGGGCGGTGGGTATGGAGGACAGTCCCGACATGAACGCCAAGATCAAGGAAAATTTCGCAAAACTCGTGATGGGCGATTTGAGCGCGGACCAGTTTGCCGCGGCCATGGCGAGATAGCCGGCGTTGAGCGCCCCGCGGATCATCCCGCGGGGTTCTCATGCGGGAAACCCGGATCGGGGATCGTTTCCGGGGGGAGGGTAGGTATGTTAAAGAATAACAGGAAGGTCATTATCACCTTTCTTGCGCCGGCGGTGTTGTGCTATTGTTTGGTTTTTCTATACCCCACCTTACGCACCCTGGTGATGAGTTTTTTTGCCGTGGAAAGCGTGTCTGATCCGGCGGCGGCGTGGGCCTTTGCGGGGTTGGGAAACTACCGGAAGCTCTTTACCACGCCGATCTTCATCCAGTCCTTAAAGAATATCGGCCGGATATGGTTTGCCGGGGGCTGCGCCGTGATGGCGGTCTCCCTGGTCTTTGCGGTGATCCTCACGGGGGATCTCCGGTTCTCCAAATTCTTCCGAAGCGCCATTTACCTGCCCAACGTGGTCAGCGCGGTGGCTATGGGAACCATGTGGATCAACTACGCCTACAATTCCGATTACGGCCTCCTCCACCGCGTCCTCGCCTTCCTGGGCTTTCAGGGGGCGAGTGCGACCCTGTGGACCGCCCCGGGGAACCTCTTCTGGAGTATGCTGGCCGCCTACTGTTTCGGGATGGTGGGCTACCACATGCTGATCTTCATCAGCGGCATTGAGCAGATCCCCCGGGATTACTTTGAGGCGGCCTACCTGGAGGGGGCTACGGTCTTTCAGCGTTTTATCCACGTGACGGCGCCCAATATGCGGGGGGTTATCCGCACGAATATCGTGATGTGGACGGTCTTTACCGTGGGCTTCTTTGTCTGGGGGCAGCTCTTCAGCCCGGTGAATCTCTCCAACGACACCGTGGCCCCCATGAACTATATGTACGAACTGGTTTTCGGCTCCTCCTCTTCAGCGGCAACCGCCCGGGATTCGGGGGCGGGGGCGGCCATAGGGGTCATCCTGATGCTGATCGTGGTGGTGGTATTCCTGGCGACGAATTTCATCGTGAAAAACGATGATGCGGAAATTTAGGGAAGGAAGTATGATGACGTCAAAAAAAGTCCTTCCCTCGCTCATCGGCTACCTCCTGGTGGGGACCTGGGTGCTCTTTACCGTGGTGCTTATCGGCTGGGTTTTCTTTGCGTCCCTCTCGACCTCAAGCGAAATTTTTTCGGACCATCTGTTTAAATTCGAGACGGGGTTTCACCTTGAGAATTATGTAAAAGCCTGGAAGACCCAGCGGGTTTCGGTTTTTTTTATGAATTCCCTGGTTTACACGGTGGTTTCCTGTACCGCCATCATCCTCATCGCCGCCCCGGCGGCCTATACCCTGACCCGGTTCCGTTTCCCCGGCAGCGCCCTGATCCAGAATATGTTCGCCGCCGCCCTGGGGATTCCGGTGATCATGATCATCATGCCCCTCTTTGGCCTCGTGTCGGCGCTTCGTCTCACCAACAACCGCTGGGTACTGATGTTCCTCTACACGGCGATGAACGTCCCCTTCGCGATCTTCTACCTTCTGGCCTTTTTCCGCAACTTGAGTTTCACCTATGAGGAGGCCGCGGCCATCGACGGCTGTTCCCCTATCAGGACCTTCTGGGTGATCATGCTTCCCCTGGTTCAGCCGGGTATTGTGACGGTGACGATCTTCAACTTTATCACTATCTGGAACGAGTATTTCATGTCCCTGATCTTCGCCAACAAAACCGCGGTCCGGCCGGTGGCGGTGGGGCTCTACTCCATGATCCAGTCCATGCGCTATACCGGGGACTGGGGGGGGATGTTCGCCGCGGTGGTGATTGTTTTTCTCCCCACCTTCCTGCTTTATCTTTTCCTCTCGGAGAAGATCATCGCCGGCGTCACGAGCGGCGCCATCAAGGGCTAGACGGGCCCGTCAGAAGGGGGGTCCGGGCTTTACGCTGTCCGGAATGTATAGTATACTTGGTATATGGAAGGTGTGCATGAAAATAAGTAAAAAATTATTTTCCGGGATCATCGCCGGTGTAACCGGGGCGGTTCCAAACCGCGCTTCAGGAGTAAAAAAGAGCAGGACAGATCCTCCGGCCGGCGGAACGGCGCGTTTCGGGAGCGGGAATACGGCTGCGTCGCGGATCGGGCGGTTGCTTTTAACGCCTCATGACTAAGGAAAGACAAGAAATGGACAGGAAGACCCAAAACATCGTGCGTATAGGAATATTCTATGACGGATATTATTTTTATAAAGTAAGCAACTATTATAAATACGAACATAAAAGGAAGGCCCGGATCAGCATTTCCGGGCTGCACGATTTTATCCGCCGGGAGATTGCGTCGATCATGCAAATCGAAGACATCCGGCATTGTCAAATAATCGACGCCCATTATTTTAAGGGCCGTTCCTCGGTTAAAGAAATGGGGGAAAAGGTCCAGAGCGAACGGATATTTGAGGATATCCTCATGCGGGAGAATATCGTCAACCACTACCTTCCGCTGCGGATGGGGGAGAATAACACCTGGCAGGAAAAGGGGATTGACGTCTGGCTTGCCCTGGAAGCCTATGAACTGGCAATTTACAAGCGCTTTGATATGTTGGTCCTGGTCGCCGGCGACGGGGATTATGTACCCCTGGTGCGGAAGCTGAATACCCTGGGAACCCAGGTCATGCTGATCTGTTGGGACTACAGCTATTATAACGAAAACGGAACCACCGCCGAAACCCGGACCTCCCGTCAGTTATTGGAAGAGGTGCTGTATCCGGTGGTCATGAACGAACGGATCGACAAACAACCCACGGCGGACAGTATCAACGATCTCTTTGTCAAAGAAAAGAAGGATCCTTCCTCCCAGAGTATCGGCAATATCCTTTCCGCGAAAACGGCGGCGCCCGTGGAGGAAGATGGTATCACCTCCACCATATTCAGCATAAAAGACGGTTTCGGATTTATAAAGGATGAAGAAAACAACAACGTTTTCTTCTATTATAATACGGTTACCAATAGGGATTTTGACGAGTTGGAAGTGGGGATGAAGGTCTCCTATCTCCGGGAAGAGGACAGCGAACGGAGCAAGCGGGACGAAGCTCCCCGCTACCGGGCCTACAAAGTATCGGTCCTGGAATGAGGCCGGCGGCCTGGGGGCTCCCCGATCCCGGCCGGCTCCGGCACGGACCTTCCCCCCGTTTCACGGTTTTTTCCGGGCCTATAACGAATATTTTTTGATAACAATTCACTTGCAAAAAAACGGAGGGGGGTGTATACTGTATTCCGGCAGGGGCGCCGGGGGATTGATACGATAGGTATGGAAAAGAAGCGATGGAATTGACTCATTTTGACCGCCGGGGAAACGCGGCGATGGTGGATGTTTCCGCCAAGGATATAACGGAACGGACGGCCCGGGCCGGGGGGACCATCTCCCTGGGGGAGGAAACCCTTCGGGTGGTTCAGGAGGGAAGGGCTCAAAAGGGGGATGTGCTGGGCGTGGCCCGGCTGGCGGGGATCATGGCCGCTAAACGGACCGCGGAACTGATCCCCCTGTGCCATCCCCTGATCTTCGATACCTGTACCGTTGACTTTGACATCCGGGATGATCCCCCCCGGATCGAGGCGGTATGCCGGGTAAAGCTCTCGGGTAAAACCGGGGCGGAGATGGAGGCCCTGACCGGCGTCTCGGTGGCGCTCCTCACGATTTATGACATGTGTAAGGCCATGGACCGGGGTATGGTCATGGGGAATATCCGGCTTCTGGAGAAATCCGGGGGCAAGAGCGGGCACTTCCTCCGGGATGACGGGCCCTGCGGGGGACCGGCTGAACGGCACGGGGGGGAACCGGGTGAGGGACCGGCGATACGGGGAGGAACCGGGTGAAGGAGCGGCAATACCGGGAGGATGCCGGGGGAATTCGGGATTCCCAGGGGAGGCTCATCGATTACCTGCGGGTCTCGGTAACCGACCGTTGTAACCTGCGCTGCATCTACTGTATGCCCGAGGAAGGGGTGGAATGGAGAGCCCATGAGGATATGCTTTCCTTTGAGGAACTGCTTCGGTGCTGCCGGGTGATGGCGGCCATGGGGATTCAGAAGATCAAGGTTACCGGGGGGGAACCCCTGGTGCGCCGGGGAACCGCGGGATTTATCGCCGCCCTCAAGGCCCTGCCGGGGATACGCCAGGTGACCTTGACCACCAACGGCCTGCTCCTGGAGGGGGAACTGGAGGGCCTGCGGGCGGCGGGGCTGGACGGGGTAAACATCAGCCTGGACAGCCTGGAGGGGGAGACCTTCCGCCGTATTACCCGCCGGGATGGCCATGAGGGGATCCTCCGGGTCATCCGGCGGGCGGCGGCCGCGGGGCTGCTGGTCAAGGTAAACTGCGTGCCCCTGCGGGGGATCAACGATCACGAACTTGCCGCCATTGCCGGCCTGGCCCGGGAGGAGGTTGCGGCGGTGCGCTTTATCGAACTGATGCCCCTGGGAAAGGCCTTTTCCTACGAACCCCTTACCGGGGAAGAGATCGCGGCGATCCTGGAGAGGCGCTACGGAAAACTGAACCCCTTTGCCGGAAAGCTGGGGAACGGGCCCGCCCGGTACTATTCCGCGGAGGGTTTTTCCGGGGTCATCGGCTTTATCAGCCCCCTGAGCCGCTGTTTTTGCGAGAGCTGCAACCGGTTCCGGCTGACCTCCCAGGGGGTTTTGAAACCCTGCCTTTCCAGCGGTATCGGCGTGGATCTCCGCGCCCCGCTCCGATCCGGCGCGGATGACGGCGTTCTGCGGGAGGCGGTGGCGGATGCCGCCGCCCGGAAACCGGCGCAGCATACCTTTTTGGCCCCCGCCGGAACGGAGGATGCGGAAAGCCGCCCCCGGGAAATGTTCCGCATCGGGGGATAAAGGGGGGTCCGGGGGGCCCCCGGCCCCCCGGCGGGGTTGGGGGCGGAGCCCCCTTTTGTCTTTATAGAGGAGCATTATGGGAAGAGTTATCGCGGTGTGCCGCAGCGAGAAAAAGGGAACCGCCAAGACCAATGTAGAAGCCGGGGAGTTCCGGGTCAGCCACGGCCTTGTGGGGGATGCCCATGCCGGAGACTGGCACCGGCAGGTAAGCCTCCTCTCCTTCGAGAAGGTCGAGGCCTTCCGGGCCCGGGGCGCCGAGGTGGCCGATGGGGCCTTCGGGGAAAACCTCGTGGTGGAGGGCATTGATTTCAAGCAGCTCCCGGTGGGGACTATCCTGGAATGCGGCGGGGTAACCCTGGAAATGACCCAGATTGGGAAGGAATGCCACAGCCATTGCGCCATATTTAAGACGATGGGGGACTGCATCATGCCCCGGGAGGGGGTTTTTGCCCGGGTGCTTCAAG
>JAITRV010000254.1 GCA_031288215.1 Spirochaetaceae bacterium
TCTTTTTTTTGTAAGAATGTACAAATCTCTCTACATTTATCCTGTCATTTACCCGGAAATTTCCTCATAGTATCCTTATGGATAAAGTTTCGATAAATTTTAATTTAACACGATTTAACCCAACGAAATGTAAGATAACAAAATATAAGCCAACGAAGTTAACCATGACCGTCTTCGGGGCGGTTTTCTTTTTCGTTTCCGCCCTATTCACCGGGACGGCGGCCCTCCATGCCCAACAGTACAACGCGGTGCCCCTGGATCACGGGGCATACGGGGTGATTGAACACGCGGCCCTCCGGGGTATTATCCGCAGCCCTCCATCGGCGAAACCTTGGCAGGAACATACGGTTCAAGGGCTCCTCCGGGAGATTCTCGGCGCCGAAAGGGGGCTTTCCCCGGCGGAACGGGATATTGTTTCCGCCCTCCTCAACGGCTTTGAACGGAAACCGGGGGCGGATCTTCAACGGGGCGCTTATTATCTGAACCAACCTTTAAAGGGAGCATCCCATTACTCGGCGGATATGGGCCTGTCCTGGGAAAGTCTTTTTAACGTAACCGGGAGGGGGGAAACCGGGACGGTCAATATGGGGACGGCGTACCTCGGCGGAGATATGGGGCGGCATCTTTCCTACGATTTTAAGGTACGGGGGGGAATCCTCATCATAGACCGGAAGCTCCTGGGGACGCGGAAAAATCCCCCCGTCTATGACCCCGCGAAAAAGCCCGGGGACCAGGCCTTTCTTGTCGATATTCCAGACCGTACCAATGTCCAGCCCGACTCCCCGGTATTTTCGCTGCCGGCATACTTTCCCTACAGCTTTACCAAGCCCTGGGAGGCGGCGGTCTTTATGCCCAAAAGCCTTGACCGTTACGGCGAATGGCCGGATCGCTTTGCCTTCGGCTATGAGATCCTCTCCGAGCTTGGGATGGCCCTGGCGGATGACCGGCTCCGCTTCCGCTTCGGCAGACTGCGCCGGGATTGGGGAAGCGGAGAAAACGGGACAAGCCTCGTGTTGAACAGCCAGGCCCGGCCCTTTCTGGCCCTGGAAGGGAGCGCCCTTCCCGCCGACTGGATGTATTTTTCCTTCCTCACCGGCGCCCTGGAATATCAAAAGTTCCGGAACCAATGGAGCGATGCGGCTTCCTTTCAGAATTTGTTTTCCCTGGCCATGCTGGAATTCAACATCAAAGAGTACCTCCATTTTGATTTCGGCAGCGCCACCGTCTGGCCGAAACGCTTCGATCTGGGCTATCTATTCCCGGTAAACAGCAATTTCTTGTATCAGAACAATATCGGCGACTTTGACAACCTGGCGCTCTTTGCCGATGTGGAGGGCCGCTGGCCGGGGATCGGGAAGCTGTGGCTGTCCCTTTTCGTGGACGAAGCAAACTTTACCCTGGATGATTTCTTTCATCTGGACCGGGAAATGTACGCCCTTCAGGGAGGGGTAAAGGCCCTGCTCCCCCTGCTTCCCTTCGCGTCCCTCTGCGTGTATTACACCAAGATTGAGCCCTATTGTTATACCCACGAATATACCTTAACGCCCTGGAATCCGGTTTTAATCGATACCTCCTACGGCAATAACGGAGAGTCCCTGGGCTACTATTTGCCGCCCAACAGCGATGAGCTTGTCCTGCGCCTGGAATCGGCCGTTCTGCCGGGAACCACGGCCTCTGTGCAGTACCAGCTTATCCGCCACGGCGTTGAATACGGGTACGGCCGGGTTGACGGCTCCTCCCTCCGGGACAAAATCGTCAAAAGCAACAATTCCCATAAAGACTTCCTGCGGGACGGGGTATACCAATGGGACCACGTCATCAAAGCGGGGGGCTCCTGCCGCCTACGGGGCTTGAAGGTCCCGGTGGTCTTCTATGGGGAGCTGGGGCTGGTTATCACCGCCTTCAGTAAAGCCGATGTCCCTTATACCTCCCCGGAGCCCGACGCGACGGATCAGGGGAGGGGAACGGGGAACTACCGTTTTTTCAGCGACGACATCTATAAAGCCGGGACGGCCTTTATCATTTCCCTGGGCTTCAGGATCTTCCCCTCCGGGGCCTAATCCTCGCTTTCTTCTTCGGCGGTCAGATCCTCCTCTTCTTCTTCCACCGATTCGGCTACGGCCTCAAGCTTGCGGCGTTCCAGAATCTCCTGCATATAGAGGTCCAGGTCCTGCTGCTCCTCGTCGAAGAGCTTGACCGCCCGGTAACGTTTCATCCCGGTCCCCGCGGGGATCGGGTGGCCGATGATGATGTTCTCCTTGAGTCCCCGCAGGTAGTCGGTGGAACCGGCAATGGCCGCGTTGGTGAGGACCCGGGTGGTTTCCTGGAAACTCGCCGCGGAGAGGAAGGAATCGATGTTCAGGCTGGCCTTGGTGATGCCCTGGAACATGGGCCGGGCTACCGCGGGCTGTCCCCCTTCGCTGATGACCCGGTTGTTCTCCTCGTGGAAGCGGTACTTGTCCACCATCTGGCCGAAGATGAACTTGGTGTCCCCCACGGCGACGATTTCCACCTTCCGCATCAT
>JAITRV010000282.1 GCA_031288215.1 Spirochaetaceae bacterium
CCCCCCGCATTTCGTACACCCGCAGGCGGGTATCCGCCCGCTTGAGGGCATCCCGGGCCTTGTCGATCTCGAACTTCAAGAGACGGCCGGCGCTCAGGGACTCCTCGGCCTCGCGCTTGGCCGCCAGGGCCCGCGCCTGGTCTATCTCATCGGGCCATTCCGCGGCGTCCACCAGCAGCACCGTCTTGTGGTGGGTTACCTCCAGGATGCCCTCGGTAACAAAGGCCGCCTTCCAAAGGCCCTCTTTGTCCTTGATCCTGATGACGCAGGATACCACCGGGGCGGTGATGAAATCGTGGTCGGCGTAGATTCCGATTTCCCCGTCCCGGAGGGTCAGGGTGAGGGCCTCCACCGTATCGGCGTAGAAGAGCCGGTAGGGGGTATAGACCTCAAGGATGAAGCGCTTCGCCATGGCTCCTCCTAGAGTTTCCCGGCTTTTTCCAGCACGTCGTCGATGCCCCCGGCCATGAAGAACGCCTGCTCAGGGATCGCGTCGCATTCGCCGTCCAGGATCATCGTGAAGCCCCGGATCGTTTCTTTGACCGGAACGTAGCGGCCCTTCATGGCGCTGTACCGTTCCGCCACAAAGAGGGGCTGCCCCAGGAAGCGCTGGATCTTCCGGGCCCGGGCGACCACCAGCTTGTCCTCCGGGGAGAGCTCGTCCATGCCGAGGATGGCGATGATGTCCTGGAGTTCCTTGTAGCGCTGAAGGGTCTGCTGGGTCCGCCGGGCGGTGAGGTAGTGCTCCTCCCCCACGATGGCGGGGTCCAGAATCCGGGAGGTGGAACCCAGGGGATCCACCGAGGGGTAGATCCCCAGTTCCACGATCTTCCGGGAAAGCACCGTGGTGGCGTCCAGGTGGGCAAAGGTGGTGGCCGGGGCGGGATCGGTGAGGTCGTCCGCGGGGACGTACACCGCCTGCACGCTGGTGATGGAGCCCCGGGAGGTGCTGGCGATCCGCTCCTGGAGGGCCCCCATCTCGTTGGCCAGGGTGGGCTGGTAGCCCACGGCGCTGGGGATCCGGCCGAGCAGGGCGGAAACCTCCGCCCCCGCCTGGATGAACCGGAAGATGTTGTCCACAAAGAGGAGGACGTCCTGGCCGCCCTCATCCCGGAAATGTTCCGCCATGGTAAGGGCCGCCAGGGGAACCCGCATCCGGGCCCCGGGGGGTTCG
Source organism: Spirochaetaceae bacterium (assembly GCA_031288215.1). GTDB lineage: Bacteria > Spirochaetota > Spirochaetia > Treponematales > Breznakiellaceae > JAIRMO01. Next base: position 1,175 of record JAITRV010000282.1, read on the forward strand.
TTCATCTGGCCGAAGACCAGGGCGGTCTTCGCCGCCACCCCGGAATCGTTCATGTCCTTCCATAACTCCGCCCCCTCCCGGGAACGCTCCCCCACCCCGGCAAAGACCGAGTACCCCGAATGTTCCATGGCGATATTCCGGATAAGTTCCATGATCAACACGGTCTTGCCCACCCCGGCGCCGCCGAAGAGGCCGATCTTGCCCCCCTTGGCGTAGGGGGCGATGAGGTCGATGACCTTGATCCCCGTCTCAAAGACCTCCGTGGCCGGCCGCTGCTGTTCAAAGCTCGGCGCGTCCCGGTGGATCGCGGCGTATTCGTCATGGGTGAAGGCCCCCCGGTCGTCGATGGTTTCCCCTGAAACGTTGAACATCCGCCCCAGGACGGCCTCCCCCACGGGCACCCGGATGGGGCCGCCCATATCCTCGGCGGGAAGAAACCGGGCCAGGCCCTCGGTGGCGGCCATGGCCACACAGCGGGCCCGGTTATCCCCGATATGCTGGAGCACCTCCAGCACCACGGTCCGCTCCCCGCTTTTCACCTTCAGGGCGCTCAGAATCGGGGGGATACACCCCGGTTCAAAACGGACATCCACCACCGGTCCGACTATCTGCGTTACAATCCCCGTATTCGCCATCCTCATTCCTCCAAAGCCTCCGCCCCGGAAATGATCTCCGATACTTCCAGGGTAATCCCCGCCTGCCGCGTCCGGTTGTAGTGAAGCCGCAGGCCGGCAAGCATATCCTCCGCATTCTTAGACGCCTCGTCCATGGCGGACATCCGGGCGTTCTGTTCGCTGGCATAGGACTCCACCAGGGAGCCGTAGATGATCCCCTTGATATACAGGGGCACCAGGGCGTCAAAGACCGCCGCCTCGGAGGGGAGGTATTCAAAGGGCAGTTCCTCCCGCTTCTGGTTTCCGGTCCGCTCCAGTTCCGCCTGAATCTCCTCCGCCCTCAGGGGCAGAATTTGGCGTACCGTGGGCAGGAGCCGGACGGCGCTGTACATGTGGGTATAGACGATATACACCTCGTCCAGCATGCCCCAAAGGTAGTGGGAAATAAGATAATCGGCGATCTCCTTGGCGTCCTCCACCTCCGGCAGCCGGGATCGGAGGGAAAAATTCTCCAGAACCCGGTAGGGAGTATGGGCGAAGTACCGGCCGCCGATGGCGCCGATCAGGATCAGGACGGGATTATCCTGGGCCGCGGCCAGATCGTTGACCGTCCTGAAAATGTCGGCGTTATACCCCCCGGCCAGGCCCTTGTCGCTGGTTACCGCCAGGATCGCCGTCCGCGGCCGGTCCTTCTGTTTCCTGCCGAAAAACTCGCTCTCCACATTCTCCGCCCCCGAGAGAATATCCCACATGGATTTCTGTATCCGCTTGAAGAAGGGTTCCGTATCCGCCAGCACCCGCCGGCCCTTCCGCAGCTTTGCCGTGGAGATGAGGTTCATCGCCTTGGTCACCTGGAGGGTCTGTTCTATGGCCCGCATCCTCAGCCGGACATCCCGTAAATTCGCCATACCTCCCCCTTACCCTCGGGACTGCTTAAAGGCTTCCGCCGCTGAAGCGAGGGCCGCTTCAAGCTCCGGCGTTATCTCGCCGGCCTCCGCGACGGCCTTCAAAATATCAGCGTGGCGGGTCCGCAGGCACTCCAGGAAATTCTTGATGAAGGGGCCAATTTCCTCAACCTTGACCTCCAGGAGATAGCCCTTCACCGCGATAAAGAGGATCGCCGCCTGTTCCTCCATAGGGTACGGGACGAACTGGCCCTGCTTCAGCGCCTCCATGAGCCGCTCCCCCTGGGCGAGCTTGTCCTGGGTGGCCTTGTCCAGGTCGCTGCCGAATTGGGCAAAGGCCGCCATTTCCCGGTACTGGGCCAGGTCCAGCCGCAGCCGCCCGGACAGGCCGCGGATCGCCTTGGTCTGGGCGGAACCCCCGACCCGGCTTACCGACAGCCCCACGTCCACCGCGGGCCTGAAACCGGAATTGAAGAGTTCCGAGTCCAGGAAAACCTGCCCGTCGGTGATGGAGATCACATTGGTGGGAATATAAGAAGAAATGTCCCCCGCCTGGGTTTCCACGATGGGAATGGCGGTGATGGAGCCCCCCCCTTTTTCCGGGGAGAGCTTGGCCGCCCGCTCCAGGAGCCGGGAGTGGAGGTAGAACACGTCCCCGGGAAAGGCCTCCCGGCCCGGGGGCCTGCGGAGGAGCAGGGATAGGGCCCGGTAGGCCACGGCGTGTTTGGAGAGGTCGTCGTAGACCACCAGCACGTCCTTCCCCCGGAGCATGAAGAATTCCGCCATCGTACAGGCCGAATAGGGGGCCAGGTACTGCAGGGCGGGGGAATCCGAGGCGGAGGCCAGGACCACAAAGGTATACTCCATGGCGCCGAAGCGCTCCAGGTTCCTGAGGATCGCCGCCACGGAGGAGGATTTTTGGCCGATGGCGCAGTAGATACAGTACACCCCCTTGCCCTTCTGGTTGATGATGGCGTCCACCGCCAGGGCGGAATTTCCGGTCTGCCGGTCCCCGATGATGAGTTCCCGCTGCCCCCGGCCGATGGGGATCATGGCGTCCACCGAGAGGATCCCCGTCTGGAGGGGCGTATTCACGGCCCCCCGCTCTATCACCGGGTGGGCGGGGCTTTCCACGGGAAGGGAGGCTTCCCCTTCCAGGGGGCCCTTGCCGTCAATGGCCGTCCCCAGGGGGTTTACCACCCGGCCCAGGAGGGAGAAGCCCGCCGGCACCGACACCACCGTGCCGGTGCCCCGGACCTCCTCCCCGTCCCGGACCAGGGTTTCCCCGCTTAAAAGGACGCAGCCCACGGCATCCTCTTCGAGGTTCATGACTATCCCCGACGCCCCGGAGCCGAACTCCACGAGTTCGCCGTACACCGCCTTGTCCAGGCCGGAGATCACCGCCACCGAATCCCCCACCTGGATCACGGAGCCCGCGGAATCCGTGGAGGGCCGGCCCTCCCACCGCTCGATTTCTTCCTGTAAGATCCTGGTCAGATCCCCAAAATTCGCCATTATATGCCTCCGGGATGGCGCAAGGCCTTTTCCATTTTCTCTAATTGACCCAAAAGGCTCGCGTCCAGAATTTCAGAATCCATCCGCAGCCTGCATCCGCCTAAAAGCTCAGGCAGTTCGGTAATCTCAAGCCGTACCTCGGCGGCGCCGGTCCGCTCCTTCAACCGGGCCGTCAAGGCCGCCCGGTATTCCCCGTCCAGGGGAAAGGCGCTCTCCACCGTTACCGCCAGGATTCCCCGCTGCCGGTCCAGGAGCCGGCGGATCTCGGCGGCCAGGGCTTCCCCGTGTTTCAGAAGCCCCTTCCTCATCAGGAGCAGCACGGTCCCCAGGGCCGTCTCCGCGGCGGCTTCCCCGGCCCCTCCCCCTGAGCGGGCCAGGGCCCGGCGGATCACCGGCTCCAGGCGGGCGGCGGCGGCGCTCCCCGAAACCAGGGAAGGAATCCGCCGCAGCGGGGGAAGCAGGGCCTCCATGATATCCAGGGCCGCTTCGGCCCGCTCTCCCGCGGCGGCCGCAAAAGCCGCCGCCCACCGCTTCGCCCGGAACATCAGGACCCTTTCCCCAATTCCGCCAGGAGCAGGGCGGCCTGGCGGCGGCCGTCCTCGGCGTTGATCTCCCGCCGCAGGAGCCGGCTTGCCGCGGCCGTCACCAGGACCGCGGCCTCCGCCTTGAACTGCCCCAGGGCGGCATTCCGCTCCGCCTCGATCTGCTTCCGGGCGGCCGCCAGGAACCGGTCCGCCTCGGCCTTCCCCTCCGCCAGGATCCGGTCCGCCTCGGCCTGGGCCGCCTCCCGGGCATTGCGGAGGATGAGTTCCCCCTCCTCCCGGGCGCGATCCAGCTTCTCCCCGTATTCCTTGAGGAGGCGCTTCGCCTGGTTTTGCTCCCGATCCGCTTCATCAAAACGGTCCTGGATCTTCTTTGTCCGTTCCTCCATGAATCGGCTTACCGGCTTAAAAAGGATTGCCCGGAGGATAAAAAAGAGGATGCCGATATTGATGATGGTTACCGCAAAGGTAACCCAGGAAAAGCTCAGCATGAAAAGCCTCCTATTAAAAGTCCCCTATAAAAAAGCCCCTATTTGAGGATCAGGAGGATGGAAACCACGAATCCGTATATCGCGGTGGCCTCCGCCAGGGCTATCCCCAGGAAGAACACGGTCTGGATCTTTCCCGACGCCTCGGGCTGCCGGGAAATAGCCTCCGAGGTCTTGCCCGTGGCGATCCCAATGCCGATTCCGGCCCCCAGGCCGGTCAAAACCGCGATACCCGCACCGATTAAATAGATAAATTCCATAAAAAACTCCCTCGATTATTGTGATACCTCTACCGCCTCGGCGATAAAGAGGGTCGTTAAAAAGGTAAACACCAGGGCCTGGATGAGGCCGTCTAAAAAATCAAAGTAAAGGGACAGGACCGGCGGAACGCCGATGGGGACGGCGGACTCGATGAGGAGCATGATGATGAGTCCCCCCAGGATATTGCCGAAGAGCCGCAGGCACATGGAGGCGGGGCGGATGAGGTATTCCAGCAGGTTGAAGGGCAGCATCATGGGCATGGGCCGCAGGAGGTTTTTACACCAGGGCCGAAAGCCCCGGGCCCGCAGGCCCCCGATGAGCACCAGGAGGATCGACAGGATCGCCATGGCCGCGGTAAGGTTGATGTCCCGGGTGGGGGGCCGGATGGAGAAGGGCGGCTCCTGCCCGAAGGCGGCCACCGGGGAAACGGCGGGGATGATATTGGCCCCCAGGAGAAAGAGGAAGATCGTCCCGATATAGGGCCCGTAGACCCCCGCCCGGTGCCCGAACTGGGCCTTGGAAAAGGCGTCGAGGAATTCCACCAGGGCTTCCAGGATCGTCTGGGCCCCCCGGGGCACCTCCCGGAGCCTGCGGGTCAGGAAGAAGGAGGCGGCGATCAGCAGGGCCATGACCACCCAGGAGACGAGGACCGTCTCGGTGATGTCGATGGAACTGATCTCCGCGCCCAGGATCTTCACGGGCCTTTCAGGGAAAAGGGGGATGGAAAAAATGACCCTGAATTCGTTCAGCGCTTCCTTAATATCCATAACGCAATACCCGCCTCGACCGTGTTCTTGAAATCGGGAATATGTCATCCCCTTTACACTATATAGTACGTTCAAACGTATGTATACTGCCCGCTCTCAAAATTTTTCAACCGCTTCTTTCGGAAGGCGCCATTCCGGACCCTGAAATTCAAGGCGGCGATACCCCCCGGCCGGCCATGATTCCACTATAAACCGCTTGAAGGGTATTATCAAGGGCCCAATTGCGGG
>JAITRV010000013.1 GCA_031288215.1 Spirochaetaceae bacterium
CGGACCGATGAACTTAACATTCAGGCACAAAACGGAGTCCGCCTCTGGGTATCAAACGCCGGGGCGGTAAAATTACAGGTTTCAGGGGGCGGGCGTACCGTGCCCCTGGAAATGGGCGGCGCCGGAGTCGTCGTCGTGGCGGACCTTCGCTGGGTCCGGGATGACGACGGCCGGTTTCGGCTGGTTTTGAATAGGCTGGACTAAGATGCGATATTACCTTGAAAGCCTTGGCTGCGCGAAGAACCAGGTCGATGCGGAAATTATGATGGGAACCATGAACCATTCCGGCTGGGTCTCCGTCACGGCCCCGGAGGATGCGGATCTGATCATTGTCAACTCCTGCGCCTTCATCGATCGGGCGAAACTGGAGTCGATCAATACGGTGCTGGAGTTACGGGAGGAATATCCCGGCAAGAAAATCCTCCTGGCGGGATGCCTGTCCCAGCGCTACGGCGCCGACCTGGCCAATTCCCTGCCCGAGGCGGACGCCTATTTCGGCAACCGGGACCTGGGCCGGATCGCCGAGGTCGCCGCCGGCATCATGGGGGTCCGCCGCTCCCCCGCCCGGCCGGCCACCGACAAGGCAGCCCCCTCCATGGGGGAGCGGCCCCTCCTGTCCATTCCCGGCGCCGCCTACGTGAAAATCGCCGAAGGCTGCGACAACCGCTGCTCCTTCTGCGCCATCCCCCTCATCCGGGGGCCCATGCGGTCCCGGCCGGTGGAGGACATCACCGCGGAATGCCGCCGGCTCCTGGAGCGGGGCGTCCGCGAACTCTGCCTCATCGGCCAGGACCTGGGGGTCTACGGCTCAGGCGGCCCGGCGGGCCTGCCGGAACTCCTCAGGGCCCTGGCCCGGCTGGAAGGCCATTTCTGGGTGCGGCTCCTCTACATCCACCCGGAGCACTTCCCCCGGCCCATCATGGACCTCATGCGGGAGGACCCCCGGTTTCTCCCCTACTTCGACCTCCCTTTCCAGCACGCTTCCGGGCCCCTCCTCCGGGCCATGAACCGCCGGGGAGAGGCGGCGGACTTCCTGGCCCTCATCGCCGAAATCCGGGAAACCCTGCCGGACGCGGTGATCCGGTCCACCTTCATCACGGGCTTCCCCGGGGAAACCAGGGCGGATTTTCAGAAACTCCTGGACTTCCAGGATCAGGCCCGGCTGGACTGGGTGGGGGTCTTTGACTATTCCCAGGAGGAAGGCACGGCGGCCTTCTCCATGGAGGGCCAGGTCCCCGGCCGGATCGCCCGGGAGCGGAAGACCCGCATCGAGAACCGCCAGATCCCCATCACCGGGGAGCGGATGGACCGCTTCATCGGCCGGGAACTGGAAGCCCTGGTGGAAGAGGCCGTCCCGGCGCCTGTGGAGCACGATAAAATGGGGAAGGAGGACCTCTACCTGGGCCGCTTCTTCTGCCACGCCCCGGAGGTGGACGGCGCGGTGGTGATCCGGCGGGCGGGACCGGGCCTTCTGAAACCGGCGTCCCGGAAAATGCCCGATCCGGGGGATATGGTCCGGTGCAAGGTCTTTGCCCGGGCGGGCTTCGATCTGGAGGCGGTCATCGTCCCGCCGGAAGGGGCCGCGTCGTGAGCGGCGGGGCGCCGCCCGCTTCCCCCGCCATGTCAGACCAACCCCCCATCCCCCCCTACCTGGAAGACCTGAACCCGGAGCAGCAGGCGGCGGTCCTCCATGCGGGCCGATCCCTCCTGATCCTGGCCGGGGCGGGGTCCGGAAAAACCCGGGTGATCACCACGAAAATCGCCTACTTAGTCCGGGAGCGGGGGATGGACCCCCGGTCCATCCTGGCGGTTACCTTCACCAACCGGGCCGCCCGGGAAATGGCGGACCGGGCCCGGCTCATCGACCACCGGGCGGAAGGGGCGATGCTGCGGACCTTTCACTCCTTCGGGGCCTGGTTCCTCCGGCGCAACGGATCGCTGGGGGGGCTCGGCTCGGGCTTTGTCATCTACGACGACGACGATTCCGCGGCCCTCTTGGGCACGATCATGGAAAACGCCTCCAAAGCGGAGCTGAGGGTCATGGCCCACAATATCGCCCGGGCCAAAGATTACTTCCTGACCCCGGAATCCCCGGATTTGGACCTGATAGACTACCAGCGGGAATTTCGGACGATCTACCGGCGTTACGAGGAACGGCTCCGGCAGATCGGCAATGTGGACTTCGGGGACCTCATCAAGAAACCCGTGGAGATCCTCCGGTCCACCCCCGAGGCGGCCCGGCGTTTCCACGACCGTTTCCGGGTCATCATGGTGGACGAATACCAGGACGCCAACATCGCCCAGTTTGAACTCCTCAAGGAACTCTGCGGAAGCGAAACCTACGTCTGCGTGGTGGGGGATGACGATCAGTCCATCTACCGCTTCCGGGGGGCGGAGGTGAAGAACATCCTGGAATTCCCCGACCGCTTCTCCGGAACGGACATCATCCGGCTGGTGCGGAACTACCGGTCCACCGCGGCCATCCTCCGGGCCGCTTCCTCGGTGGTGGGTCATAACCGGGACCGCCTGGGGAAAGAACTCCAATCCGAGCGGGGGGAGGGGAAACGGCCGGTGCTGGCCTTTCTTCCCAACCAGGATGAGGAGGTGAGCTTCTGCGCCGAGCTTATCGGAGCCTCCCGAGCCTCCCCCCCGTGCCCCTATTCCGACTGGGCCATCCTCTACCGGACTAACGCCCAGTCCCTGGGCTTCGAGACGGAATTCCTCCGCCGCCGGATCCCCTACCGGGTGGTGGGAACCCTGAAGTTCTACGAGCGGGAGGAGATAAAGGACGCCCTGGCCCTGCTCTCCTTCCTGGTGAACCCCCGGGACGAGGTAGCTTTCCGCCGGGTGGTGAACAAACCCGCCCGGGGGGTGGGACCCGCCACGGTGGACCGCATCGTCGCGGAAGCCTTCACGGACGGCCCGGACAGCCCACCCCCCGCCGGGGAAGCCGCCGGAGACCTCGCCGCCGCCGCCCGGCGGCTCCTCCCCGGCCTGTCCGCCAAGGCCCGGGGAGGCATCGCCGCCTTCCTCGCCGTGATGGACCAGGCCCGATCCCTCCTCGAAAAGCAGCCACCCCCTCCCGCCCCGCCGGACGCGGCGGACCACCCCCCCGCGGACCACCGGCCAACGGATAAAAATCCGTTGAAAAAAGGGCTCCGTGCCGGAGAAGGCCTCTCGGTCTGCGTGGTGAGCCTCGTGGAGGACGCGGGCCTTGCGGAGTACCACTATTCCCACGACGAGGTATCGGGGAATCAGCGGATCAACAACCTCCAGGAACTGGCCAACGCGGCCAGCCTCTACCCGGCAAGCGTCCCGGGACTGCTGGAATTCCTGGAACACATCGAGTTGGACCGGTCCCTGGAGGAGGAAACCGGGGAAGGCCCCCAGGACCGGGTAACCCTCATCACCTACCATAACACCAAGGGCCTGGAATTCCGCCGGGTGATCATGACCGGCCTGGAACAGGGGGTTTTCCCCCGGGAGGACAAGGAATGGGAGGACCTGGAGGAGGAGCGCCGGCTTTTCTACGTGGGGGCCACCCGGGCCATGGACGAACTCTACCTGACCTCCTGCGCGGTCCGCCGCATGTACGGCCGGACCAAGGCCATGGATCCCTCCCTGTTCCTCAATGAAATCGACCCCTCGGTCCTGCGGGTCCTCGGCGCCCCTCCCTACGGCCCCTTCCCGCTGAACCGGGCTTCGGCCTCCGTCCGGCCTCCCCGGGCCTACGGATATCCCCTTACCCCCCCGGCCGGGAAAAAAGGGCTCTTTTCCTCCGACGGCCGCTGGCAAGTGGGCTGCCGCATCTTCCACGACGACTACGGCTACGGCGGGGTGGTGGCAATCGAGGAGAGCGACGAGGGGCCGGTCATCCGGGCCTGCTTCGATACGGGGAAGAAACTCAGCTTCCTGAGCCTCCACCAGAGTTCCCGGATAACCAAAATCGAGGATGACCTATGACGGCCCTCCCCGGGATACGCCGGGCCCGGGGCTTCCGGCTCTACACCGGGGAAGGCCGCCGCCTGGTGGACCTCTGGCAGTTGGGCGGGGCGGCCCTCCTGGGGCATAACCCCCCGGGGGTCCTCCGGGCGCTGAAAAACGCCGCAAGCCGGGGCCTTTTCGCCCCGTTCCCCCACCCCCTGCAGGGCCGCCTGGTCAAAGCCCTGACCCGCCTCCTCCCCGGCCGGGTCTTCCGGGTCTACGCCGGGGAAGCCGCCCTCCGCCGGGCCCTGGCCGAGGCGGGCTTCGACGGGGATGCCCCCTTCGCGGACCCGGCCCTCACCCCCGCTGCCGCCGCCGGGCCGTCGCCCGCCCTCTGGCGGCCCTTCCTCGGCCCGGCGGACAAGAACCCGCCGCCCGCCGGACCGCCGGTGCTGCGCCTGGTCCTGCCCTGGACCCTGGCCCCCCCGGCCCTGGCCCTGGAGGCGGCCCTGGACGGCCGCTTTCCCCCCTCGGACCCGGTTTCCCCGGTAATCCTGGCCGGTACGGTACGGAGCGTCCTGGATCTCCTTGCCGCGCCCGCCCGCCCCCGCTTCCCCCGCCTCGACCGGGCCCTGGCCGGAGGCCCCTGGCAGCGCCGGGGCATATACCTCCGTCCCCCGGCCGGACTCACCGGTCCGGCGTATCCCCGCCTTTTCCACCGCTTTCTTGAGCGGGGTTTCCTGGCCCCGCCGGAGGAAGGCCCCCTGATCCTGCCGGCCCTCCTTTCCCCCGG
>JAITRV010000069.1 GCA_031288215.1 Spirochaetaceae bacterium
CCCCCCGCCACCGCTCCCAGGAACTTCCGCGAATCCCCGTGTTCGTCGGCATAGCGCCGTAATTTCTTCATCCGCTCAAGGTGCTCTTTGACATCCTCCACGGTTAATTTTGACTTCACTTCCACCGCCAGGGCGGTACTGCCGTTTTCAAGGAACATGTCAATCTCGGCCAGAAACGTGTTATCGGCATTCTTGAGGACGACATCGAGGCTGGTCCTCGTGAAGAAGATCCCCCGGGCTTTAAATTTTTCCGGAAGATTGGAGGCCACGAGGTTCTCGACTAATTCGCCGAGCCGGCTGCCCAATTTGCTGATCTTGCGGTCCGTTTCCTTGAACTGGCGGTCCGTCTCCTTGAACTGACGGTCCGTTTCCTCGAAGCGGCGGGCTAATTCCTCAAAGCGGAGATCCAGTTTCCGGGACATTTCCTGAAACATAGTCCAGACTTCCTCAAACCTCAGTTCCGGGGCAGGTTTATGATCTTCAAGCTCGTGAATATCGCTCATCATATCACCTCACTATAAGAATACACAAAATGAAGAAAAACGTACAGATCGTATATGACATCTGTCATTGACCATCAGGAGGGCCCCCGGCGGGCAACGCCGGAAGAGAAAAAGAAGGAGCTGTAATCATGCTTCGCGCGTAACGGTGCGGGTACTATCGACAACAATGCAATCATTCCCATGAGTGGTACGGCGATGTTTAACAATACCGTCCCGCCGATCCGTAAAGCCACCTTAACCGCGCCGCCTGCCCGGCAAGGGCGTCCAAACCGGAAGCCCGGTTTGGACGGCGCGTTTACCGCGCGGCAGCTATTTTTCCGCGGCGGCGTCCAATTCGGCGAGGATGGAAAGTTCCGTTTCCCGGTCAAAGTAGCGGGCCTTTTCCATGTGCGGGGTAAAATTGACGGTCTCTGTGACCTTGAAGTTATGGTACGGCTCGGTCCGGGCTACCAGGGGCTGGGACGCGGTGGTCATCAGGTAGAGGTGAATATCCGCGCCCAGGGGTTCCACCACGGTAATCTTGGCGGATATGCCGCCGGCGCCTTCCGGTCCCGCAAAGGAAAGATCCTCCGGCCGGATGCCGAAGAAGATCTCCTTTCCCAGGTGTTTTTGCAGATATTCCCGATGCTCCGCCGCAGGCTTCACCGTGAAGGAGCCCTCATCCAGGAGGAGTTCACCGTCCCGTTCCGTGACCTTGACGGTGAGGAAATTCATAGGCGGCGAGCCGATAAAGCCCGCGACGAACTTGTTCACCGGATGGTTGTAGAGGTACAGGGGGGAACCGATCTGCTGGACCTTTCCGTCCTTCATCACCACGATCTTGTCGGCCATGGTCATCGCCTCAACCTGATCGTGGGTCACGTAGATCATGGTAGCGTTCAGCCGGAGGTGGAGGTCCGACAATTCCGCCCGCATCTGCACCCGGAGCTTGGCGTCCAGGTTCGAGAGGGGCTCGTCGAAAAGGAAGACCTTGGGGTTTCGGACAATGGCCCGGCCCACGGCAACCCGCTGCCGCTGCCCGCCGGAAAGGGCCTTGGGCTTGCGGTCCAGAAATTTTTCTATATCCAGGATCCGGGCGGCCTCGTGGACCCGGCGGTCGATTTCGGCCTTTTCCACCTTTTTTATCCGCAGGCCGAAAGCCATATTCTCGTACACGCTCATGTGGGGGTAGAGGGCATAATTTTGGAAAACCATGGCGATATTCCGGTCCTTGGGGGGTACATCGTTCATCAATTCGCCGTCAATGTACAACTCCCCCTCGGTAATGTCCTCAAGCCCCGCGACCATTCGGAGGGTTGTTGATTTTCCGCACCCCGAAGGGCCCACAAAAACCACGAATTCCTTGTCTTCCACCACGATGTTGGTATTATCCACCGCCCGGACTCCGCCGTCATACACCTTGCTGATACCTTTTAGTTCTACTTTAGCCATAACGCCTCCTGTTACCTGCGGCGCCGCTCAAAGCCAACCCGGGTTGTGAGCAGCGCCCATAGGTTATCTTATTGGTATGCACCCTCCCCGCGTCTGAGCCTGCGGACAAATCGCGGGAGTTTACATGATATGATTGTAAGGTCCTGAAGCTCTTTTGTCAATGAGCCTCCGGAGCAAAGCGTGAACCGAAGGTTCAGCACCAAAGGTTCAGCACCGAAGGTTCAACGGGGTATTAAACGAGGCCCTGAATAACGGCCCCGGCGGCTGACGGGAGACGGAAGGCTTTTTTGGGTTGGAGCGGTAAGGAACACCGGTTTAACACCCCGGGGCTGACTGGTACACATGAGGGCCTTATGGGTCAGCGCACCCAGGTATTAAACCAACGTTAATATAATCGGACCGTTCGATCGGCGGGATGCCGGCGGTACGCCGCGAGGCGCGTGACGCTTACCACGATGATTCCTGCGCGTCATCCTTCTCGGCGGGAGCCTTGGGGCTTTTTTTCGCGGCAGGCTTTTTCGCGGCCGCTTTCTTGGGCGCGGCATTTTTTGGCGCGGCTTTCTTGGCAGACGCCTTGGAAGCCGTATCCTTCTTGGATACCGGCGGCTTCTGTACCTTGGGGATGCTCTTCAAAATGGCCGAGAATTCCTCGTCATTTGCGGATTCCGCCAGATCGTAGTCCTGCTGCAATTGAATCCAATACGGACCGGGATTGCCAAAATACTTCGATAAACGCAGACCGACGTTGATGCTTATTTTGGTTTTATTGCTGAGGATCTGACGGATGGCGGACTGACTTAATTGAACGTCATCAGCCAATTTCGCCGGGGTAAGCTGATACGTATCCAAAGATTCTTTGAGCACCGCACCAGGGGCCAAAACAGATTGTTTCTTCATGAATAACTCCTATTTATTTCCAATGAAAGAATGTTATTAACAGTATAGCAACTTCCCGCGAGAAAAGAAAGCCCTTTTAATGTAATTTTTTAAAAAATTACAGAAACATTATTGTTCAAGGAAATGAAAACCAATAGCAGTGGTAAAACACTGCGGGGCCGGAACCCTTCCGCCTTCCCCTCATTCAATGCCTGACAAGCGTTGTTTCAGGCCGTCAAGTTCGGCCCCGGTTAATCCTATCTCATTGGTGAGATAGCGTTCCGCGGCTTCTTTTACGTTACTCCTGTCGGCAAGCGGCTTCCCGCCGTTCAACTCGGTCAAAACATCCGTAATAAAGGTGGAAAAAATCCGGTACCGTTCTTCCTCTTGAGAAAGATGATAGTAGTTGACGTAGCTCCGCATATAATCATCGGCAATCTCATCCGCCCCCGCCCCCGCGAGGGCTTCCAGAAGGGCCGCAACGAAACCGGTCCGGTCGGTTCCGTCATTGCAGTGGATGAGATAGGGCCCCCGGTGGTTCAGCATAAATTGCAAACCCGCCCTGAGACCGGCCTTAAATTCCGGATCGGTATAATCAAGCCCCATCCCCAGGGGAATAATGCTGTTCTTGGTGATGAATTTCTGATACCAGGGGATAAAAGCGGCCTTTGCTTCCAGTTCCTCCCGGGTGTCCGACAGGTTGATCACCGCGGCGATCCGCGCCTGCTCCGCAAGCCGCGCCGCATAGGGAGCGCGGGCATCCGCCGCGGCGGGATGGCAGCTGCGGTACACCGCCGCGGCGGGAATGGTCCCCCCGCGGATCTCCCTGAAATTGGCAAAGACCGCGTCGCCGGAATAATTCGATCGGCGGTTTGATTTCTGTAATTTCCCGATCTCCCGTTCCCGTTCCCTGCGGTGTTCCGCCGCCCAGGCGCGGTGCTCGGAGCTTACGGTCAGAGACTCCGCCGCCGGGATTTCCGGGTCAAGGCCGGCAGGGAGCGCGGCGCTTTCCGTGATGCTGTTTCCGGCAGGGGCAGGGGGCGTATCGCTTACGCATCCGCCGAAAAGGGAAAGCAAAAGGACCACCGCGTACCGGGATAACAGTTTTAACGTTCCCCGCCTTCTTATACCTGTCATCATAAGACAATCTCCTGTATTCTCAATCGCGCAAAAAACAACATCAGGGATCGCTTAAAAATTCCCGCATACTTCAAGGCGCACAATGTACGCCGCCGCTTACACTCCCCGGAGCAATTCCCGGGGCTTGGACCCCTGGGAGGGACCTACCACGCCGTTGTGTTCCATCTCTTCTACCAGCCGGGCCGCCCGGTTGTAGCCGATTTTAAGCCGCCGCTGTATATAACTGGCGCTGGCCTTTCCCTGCTGGACCACCACCTCCAGCGCTTTCTCGTAGAGGGGGTCCTCCCCTTCGGAGAAAAGGGCGGGAGAATCGTCGTCCTCTTCGTCGTAGAAAATCTCGTCGTCAATATAATCCGGCCCCCCCAGGGTTTTCACGTATTCCACCACCCGTTCCACCTCTTCTTCGGAAACGAAGGCCCCCTGCATACGGACCGGGAAGGGGTCCACGACCCCGGCATAGAGCATATCGCCCTTGCCCAGGAGTTTTTCCGCCCCGACCATGTCGATGATGATCCGGCTGTCCATCTTGCTGGCCACCATAAACGCGATACGGCTGGGGATGTTGGCCTTGATAAGCCCGGTGATCACGTCGATGGAGGGCCGCTGGGTGGCCAGCACCAGGTGGATCCCCACGGCCCGGCTCATGGCGGCCAGGCGGGCCACGGTGGATTCCAGTTCCTTGCCGGTGGTGGCCATGAGGTCGGCAAATTCGTCGATCACCACCACGATATAGGGCATGTGCTCCGCCGCGATCCCCCGCTCCCGGATCCGCCTGTTGTAACTGCGGATGTCCCGGACCCCCATGGAATCCAGGCAGGCGTAGCGCCGTTCCATCTCGTAGATGCAGTACTGCAGCGCCTGGAAAGCCCGTTTCGGTTCGGTGATCACCGGCGTCAGCAGGTGGGGAATGTCGTTGTAGAGTTTCAGTTCGACGATCTTGGGATCGATCATGATCAGCCGGCATTCCGCCGGGGCCCGCTGGTAGAGAATCGAGAGGATCATGGTGTTGACGCAGACCGACTTTCCGGCCCCCGTGGCCCCGGCAATAAGGACATGGGGCATGAGGGCCAGGTCCACCGCCACCGCTTCCCCGGTGATGTCCTTCCCCAGGACCACGGGGATCTCCTGCTTCCGGCCCTGGGGCTTTCCGTCCCGCTGAAGTTCCCCTTCGATGAGTTCCCGGAAGGAAACGATGTTTCGTTTGACATTGGGCACCTCGATCCCCACGGCGTGTTTCCCCGGAATGGGGGCCACGATCCGCACCGAGGAAGCGGCCAGGCGCAGGGCGATGTTGTCCTGGAGGTTGACGATCCGGGAGAGCTTGACCCCCGGCGCGGGGAGGATCTCAAACATGGTGATCACCGGCCCCTTGCGGATCCCCGTAACCTCCGCCTGGATCTTGAATTCCTCCAGGGTTTTCTTTAAAATAATCGCCGCGTCCCGGGTGTCTTGATCGATGATCCAGTATTGGCCGTCGGGGTACTGGTTGAGGATCCCCTCCACGGGTACCCGGTAGCCCCCCCGGCTCTTTGCCTTCGGTATCTGGGATTCCGTCCCCAGACTGCCGGATTCCGCCCGGAGGGCTTCGGCCATCGGGCGGGGCTTCATCCCCCCGGCGTTCCCGCCATCCGCCGCCTCATCCGGCTCATCCGCCGCTCCCGCCGGCTCATCCGCCTCATCCGGCTCATCCGCCGCCTCATCCGGCTCATCCGCCGCCGCCCCGGTGTCAGCCGCCGGAAACGGCCCGCCGGCCGTTTCTCCGGGAAGTTCCGGGATCAGCAGGGGAAGGCTTCCCGGCCAAGACCCGCCCTCCCCGGCAGGAAACGCCGTTTCCGTATGGGGCTCCTCCGCCGCTTCCCGGGCGACGGGGGGCTCCGGGAGGAGGGCCCGAACCGGCTTCCGCCGTCCGGCCCGGTTTCCCGCCCGGTTCACCGGCCGGTGGCTCCGGGCCGCTTCCCGGGGGAAAAGCCGGGAGACCAGGGCGGTTATGATGAGGCCCTGCAAAAAGGTTACCGATATAACCACAAACCCAAAGCCGATTCTTCCCAACAGCGCGATGAAGGACAGGTAGTTTGACCAGTAGGCGTAATCCCGGATAAAGGCAAAGCCTATCGCCAGGGTCATAAAGGGGAAAAGGCTCGCGCTGAGGATAAAAATCCGTTCCGGGCGGTATCCGCGATCCGCCAGCAGAACCGCCGCCCATAACAAATAGAAGGGAATGATGAAGGCCAGTATCCCGTAGGAGTCGGTGAAAAAATCTCCCGGCGGGGTGTAAATTCCCGGTATCGTAAAGAGGGATGCCGCAATGGAACAGCCCAGAAGCAGGGCGGCGGCGGCCAGCCCCGCCGCTACGGCAATGGTGATAACACGGTATTTATCTATCCGGCGGAAAAAAAATTTGTTTAATAACACAGTCCTGGGACCTCCTGCGTAACGGTTAGCTTCACTTCAAAACTTCACTTCAAAACTTCACCTCAATATATCGGCAAGAACCGCTTCCATCGACATACCATAATACAAATATCCGTAAACGGCGGCGGCGGACAGGACTTTTTTCCCGTAGTTCCGGGTCTCGGGGTATTCGATGGTTTCCAGGAAAAGGTCCTCCCGGAGTTCCCCCGCGGCGGCCCGCCAGCGGGGAAGCCGGCCCATGCCCCCGTTATAGGCCGTCAGGGCCAGCACGGGGCTCCCCGCGCGGTCCCAGAGGTAGCGCAGGTACCGGGCCCCCAGGGGGACGTTGATCCGGGGGTCCCCCAGGTCAAGCTCCCCGGCTTCGGCATAATCCGGACCCCCCTGCCCTTTTATCCGCCGGGCCATGTCCTGGGCCGTGGCGGGCATCAGTTGGGTAAGCCCGCTGGCCCCCACCCGGGAAACCGCGTCCGCCGCAAAGGCGCTCTCGGTCCTGATAAGGCCGAAGAGGATCTCCGGGGGCAGGTCCTCCTCCCGGGCGCTCCCCTCGATTATCTCCGCATAGGGCCGGGGAAAGGAAAGCTCCATATCCCGCCGGGTCAGCTCATAATCCTCCCGGGCCATATAAGCGGCGCTTATCCTGATGGATTCCCCCCAAAGCCCGGCCCCGGCAAAGGCCTCCGCCAGCAGCCGCAGGTCCCGTATCGTGAGGTCCTCCATCACCTTTTGAATATATGGAAAGGCATAGGAAGCCGCCCCGTAGCGAAAGAAATCCAGCAAAAACGCCATGTCTTCCCCGCCCCCGCGGGAAACGGCGGCGGACGCGGAGCCGGGAACCACGGCTTTCCCCAGCCGGGCGGCGCTGAGGACCCGGTAGTAGAACGAGGCCTGTCCCGCTTCAAAGGCAATCCTAAAATACGCGCGGGCCACCTGCTCCTGGTACCCCCCATCCGGCCGCTCCTCGTCAAAAAGCGGGACGCCCCCGGAGGCTTCCAGGAGGGCCCCGGCCGCGCCCGCCGGTATATAGCCCTCCGTCACGGCCCGGCCTATAATATAGGCGTACTGCGCCGTGGCCGCCCCGTCACTGCCGGCTCGGACCAGGGGAAACACCTCAAGAAAGGTCCCCCATTCCCGGTTTATCACCAGCCGCCGGGAAAGCCGGTCGTATATATCGGCAAAAGAGCGATCCTCGTGCCACCGGGGGGCGTAGGTCTTGAGGAGGCCCGCCAGCCGGGAAGGATCAGCCTCCTCCGTCGTGCTGAGGATGTACCAGATACAGGCGTCCTCCTGAAGACCCTCCGGGGCAAAGGCCAGGGCCCGGGTGAAAAGCTCCGCCGCTTCGGCATACCGTTCCTCCTGCCGCAGAAACCTCCCCCGGTAATAGCTCAGCCTGAACCGCGTTTCCCGGCTGCCCGCGGAAACCGGCTCCCCCAGGGCCTCCTCCCATTGCCGGAAAAGCCGTTCCCCCTCCTTCCGGGCGGCCGATCCCGCGTAGAGAAAGGCCCTGCCCAAATCCGAGAGCAGTTCGGGGCGCTCCGGAAAAAGGTCCGGCTCCTGTTCCAGCACCGCCCTGAACCGGCCCAGCGCCTCCCCGTAGGCGCGGCGGGAAACGGAAAGCCTGCCGGAAACGGCGGCCAGCTCAGCCGGCGTACAGGGAGCGCGCCGGCTGTCCGGTTCCCCCAGGGCCCAGCGCTGCTCCTCCTCCAGGGGGCCGTCCAGGAAGAAGGCGAGGAACCGCTCCCGCGTTTCCCCCGCCCCTTTGTCCGAAGCCGCGGCGGAGAGCAGGGAAAGGGCTTCCCCCCAAAGGCTCAGGCGCGGCCTCCCCCGGTAGACCTCCTCCACTTCCCCGAAGCGGCCCAGGGTGTAGCGGACGGCGGCGGCGAGGTCCTCCAGGATGGGGACGGCGCGGGCCTTTTTCCCCTCCAGCTTCCCCCCCCGCTTCCCTGCCAGGCGCTCCGCCAGCAGGGCCCGCTCCTCCGGGGAGGATCCCGTCAGGAGTTCCCGGATCAGTTTCCGGGCCGCCTCCTCCTGAATGCGGCTATTGGAACTTTCCAGGGCATGGGTAAAAAGAATCGCGGCCCGGCCCGGCCCTCCCGCCGCTTCCCCCGCCGTCTCCGCCGCCTGAACCAGGAGCCCCGCATAGAACAGGGCCGCCGGCTCGAAGCCGCTGAGGTCCTCCAGTTCCTGATGCCCCGCCTCAAGAATAAAGGCGATCTCCCCCCGCTCCAGCCGGGCAACGGCTTCCCGGGCAGGCAGCCCCAGCACCGGCGGAGCGCCGCAGGAACTGAGACAGCCCATAAGGAACACGAGGGGAATGAAAACCGGATACCGGGGCTTAATTCTTTGGAGGAACCCGAATGGTCGTTCCCGCAATAATACGGTCCGGATTACGGATCCCGTTAAACCGGGCAATGCGCGTATAAAGCCAAGGATTACGATAAAATGCCTCCGAAATATCCCACAGCGTATCCCCCCATCGGACCCTATAGGAAACCCCTTCCCGAGGTATCGTCGCCGGAACCCGGTAACTCCGCACCGGCGCAGCAGGCGCAGGCGCAGGCGCAGGCGGAGCCTGTTTTATAGCGACCGGCGCAGGCGGGGCCTGTTTTATAGCGACCGGCGGGGCCTGTTCCACCGGCGGTGCAGGCGGCGCAGGCGGGGCCTGTTCTATAGCGACCGGCGGCGCAGGCGGCGCCTGTTCTATAGGCGAGACCTGTTCTATAGGCGGCGCCTGTTCCGCGACCGGCTCCCCGGCAGCGGATTGAAACCAGGGCAGCCGCTGGGTCAACAGCAGCCACAGGACAATACCGATGAGGATAACCACGCATCCCCCGATAGCCGCCAGGACAAGAGAAAATTGACGCTTCTGGTCCTGGTCATGGTCATGGTCATGGTCCTTGTGATAAAGCGCCTCGGGAGGCCCCCTATAATTTTCCACTTCGTAATCCGGTATCGTGATGCCCCGGCCGTCTTCGTCTAAGGAGGTCAGCGATACGGTTAAATGCTGGCCGTCCCCCCCGGAGGCATCCAAATCCACCGCGTCCGCCGTAAGAATCCCCTTTGAATTGGACGCAATGATCAACTCCACCGAGGGAACTCCCTTGGGCTGCGGCTTGAGTTCCTCCACCACCAGACTCCCGATGTACTGGGCATCAGCCATGGACCGCAAAAGACTCTTGTATAAATCTATCTGTATACTTCTTTGATTGTCATGCGCAGTGGTAAGAACCACACGCTTTTTTACCGCCGAATGCTCTTTCATAATTGTATAGAATTCACCATTAGCGATCTTTATACCGATAGTAGGCACCCCACTCTCCCCTTCACTCCTAATGTAAGCAGATACCGCGTTTTTGTCAATCCGTGCCTCCCCCAGGGCAAACGCATGGTTACCTTCATATCATGGGCGCATTTCCGGCGCGACCAAAGGTTCGCGCCGGAAACCGGGCTATCCGCTTCAATTCCTCGACTTTCCCTACGGGAAAGTCTGCGGGATTTCCGCTTCTATCCCTTGCGCGTTCTCCGCGGCGGCTTTTTCTGCCCCCTGTGCTAAGGGCAAACAGGCACAAGGATTCTATGCGTTTAACCTGGGGGACATTGCTTGGTCGTTGACATGATTGGAAAATATCTTGACCATATTTTTGAGCGTATTTATAATCGTATTTATAATAGGGCGGAGGAGAAAAAATGAGTCTCGACGAATTGTGAGAACATGAATTTGGTTGCAGTCAAATCGGAGGAAAATATATGAAAACTAAACTCATGAGTTTAATGCTTTTTGTTTGTTCTGTGCTTGTGTCATGTGAAACCCTTGGGATGAATGTGGAGGATATCGTTACTCCTTCACAGACCAATTCTTCCGGTAGTTCTCAAAGCGGAACCTCGCTCTCATCAAAACAAAACGATCCAAACAGGA
>JAITRV010000117.1 GCA_031288215.1 Spirochaetaceae bacterium
TTAACCGTTTTTTAACACAATCCTCATCTTCCCCTCACACGCAGCCGGTATGGTAAGCCCATCTTAATCGGGAAAGGGGCCTATGGGCAAAAGCACGGAGCCTGCGGGGGCTCACATCGAGGGGGCCGAAATCGAAACCCCTCGGACCGAAGGGTCCAAACTGGACATCCGGAACCTCAACCTCTATTACGGGGATTTCCAGGCCCTCAAGGGCATTGACTTTACCCTGAATCCCCGGGAAATCGCCGCCCTGATCGGGCCTTCGGGCTGCGGGAAGTCCACCTTTATCCGGGTCCTGAACCGGATGAACGATCTGGTCCCCTCCTGCCGTATCACCGGGGATGTTCTTCTGGACGGGGCGGATATTTACGGGAGCATAGACGTGACGGAACTGCGCAGCCGGGTGGGGATGGTCTTCCAGAAGCCCAACCCCTTCAACATGAGCATCTTCGACAATATCGCCTACGGCCCCCGGATGCGGGGGCTTCGGGACAAGCACCTCCTGGCGGAACTGGTGGAAACCTCCCTGGTCAAGTCCGCCCTCTGGGGCGAGGTCAAGGACCGGCTCAGGAAAAGCGCCCTGAGCCTCTCCGGGGGCCAGCAGCAGCGGCTCTGTATCGCCCGGAGCATCGCCATGGAACCGGAAATCATCCTGATGGACGAGCCCACCAGCGCCCTGGACCCCCTGGCCACGGGGAGGATCGAGGAACTCATGGTGGATCTGAAACGGGATTACACCATCATCATCGTCACCCATGCCATGCACCAGGCTTCACGGATAAGCGACCGCACGGCCTTCTTCCTTTTGGGGGAACTCATCGAGTACCGCGATACCAAGGAAGTGTTCACCGATCCGGCGGACAAGCGGACCGAGGATTATATATCCGGCCGCTTCGGATAAGGCTGCCATGGGAGGATACTAAAGGGAACGGCATGAATACACGGATAGTTTTTTTGGAAGAATTGACCCGCCTGCGCCACGACATCCTGATCATGGCATCCCGGGTGGAAGAAGACCTGGGAAAGGCCCTGGCGGCCCTGAGAACGGCGGACCCGGAACTGGCCCGGGAGGTAAAGGCCGACGACGCGGTGATCAACGCGATGCAGCTCAAGATCGAGGATCAGGCGGCCATCCTCATTGCCACCCAGCAGCCGGTGGCCCGGGACCTGCGGGAGATGGTAACCATCTTCAAGATCACCGGGAACCTGGAACGCCTGGGGGACTACGCGGTGCATACCGCCAAGGCGGCGATCAAGTTCGCCGGGGATCCCCCCTTCCGTTCCCTGGAACGGCTGGAGCGCATGGGCGAGACGGGGAAGGAAATGCTCCGGGCCGCCATCGACGCCTACCTCGGCCAGGACGGCCAGGCCGCCCGGGCCGCCGCGGCCCTGGACGACCGGATCGACGGGGAACACAAGGCCCTCACCGAGGAGACCCTGGAACTGATGAAGGAACATCCCGAACTGATAAAAAAGGCGGTCCGCCTCCTCAATACCTCGGGCTTTCTCGAACGCCTGGGGGATCACGTAACCAATATATGCGAAGCGATCATATATATGATAGAAAGTAAACATGAAGAACTCAACGAGTAGGTTGGGTGGATTGAGTTGGGTGGATTGAGTGGGGTAGATTGAGTGGGGTGGATTGAGACCTGAGCGGGTTGAGAAGGTTAAGTTGGATTGGAGGGCGCCGTGGAGAAAACGGTCATTCTGATTATTGAAGACGATCCGGATATCCGGGAAATGCTGGCCTTCTCCATGGGCCGGGAGGGCTGGCGGCTCCTCCCGGCAAAGAGCGGCGAGGAGGGGCTGGGGCTTTTGAAAAAGGAAGGGGCCGCCTGCGTCATCCTGGACATCATGCTCCCCGGCATGGACGGCTTCAGGGTGCTGAAAAAACTCAAGGGGGATCCCTTCTTCCGGACTATCCCGGTGATCATGACCACCGCCCGGGGGGAAGAGGCGGACATCGTGGCGGGGCTGGAACTGGGGGCGGATGACTACGTGGTCAAGCCCTACAGCCCCAAGGTCCTGGTCGCCCGGGTCCGGGCCGCCCTGCGGCGGCTTGAGGATTCGGCGGATAAGGCCGGGGAACGGACCGCCTGGCAGCAAGGGAAGCTCCGGCTCGACGCGGCCCGCCACGAGGCCCGGTACGGGGATCGGGCCCTGGATCTTTCCGCCACCGAATTCGCCCTGCTCCAGCATTTTCTGTCCTACCCCGACCGGGTTTTCTCCCGGAACCAGATCATCGCCGCCATCCGGGGGCCCGACTATCCCGTGACGGACCGCGCCGTGGACGTGCAGATCCTCGCCCTCCGGAAAAAACTGGGGGAAGCCGGGGAAACCATCGAAACTATCCGCGGCGTTGGATACCGCTTGAGAGGAGTTGCCGCCTATGAAGACCATATTTAGTAAGAGTTTCACCGTTCTCCTGCTGACCGCCCTCGCCATGGCCCTGATCTTTACCGTATCGGTGCTTATCTTCATGGATTCCCTGTACTATGAGACCAATACCCGGAACCTCCTGGATACCGCCCACGTCCTGCGCCCCGGCCCCGGCCCCGGCCCCGGCCCTGGCCCCTGGGGGGCTTTTCTTGAAGCGATAGGGGACAGCCCGGGGAAGGCCGCGGCTCCGCCGCCATCTGAGCGTTCCCCGATCCCGGAAGAAGGCGCTACGCTACCCGCAAGGGAAGCCCCCCTGGGGCCCTTCCGGGTTACCCTGATCGGGACCGACGGCGAGGTTATTGCCGACTCCGCCATCGGGGATGCCGGGGGAATCGTGAACCACCGGGACCGGCCGGAGGTCCGGGCGGCCCTGGAGGGCCGGGAGGGCAGCGCCCGGCGGCCTTCCGCCAGCCTGGGATCCCCCTTCATCTACGCGGCCCTGCCCCTGTACGGAAGCGCCGGGGAAATCCGGGGGGTCTTCCGCCTCTCCCGCCTGGTGCCCAGCTTCCGGCAGCGCATCGCCTCCGCCGCCCTCCCGTTCCTCGGCCTGGCGGTCCTGACGGTCCTTGCCGCCGCGGGGGCGATCCTCCTCTTCTCCCTCTCCCTCTCCCGGTCCCTGAACCGCCTGGTAGCAATCGCCGCCCCGGTCCCGGAAGGCCCGGAGGGGCCCTCCCTGCCGCCCTTCTCGCCGGAGGCCGCCGCCCTGCTTCCCCGGGAACCCCGGGAATTTATCGCCCTGGAGACCGCCCTGAGAACCATGGCGGCGGAACTCTCCCGCCGTATCGCCGAGGCCCGATCCGAAGGCCGCCGGCTGGAAACCATCCTGAACGGCATGACCGAAGGGGTCCTGGCCGTGAACGGGACCCTGGCCTTGTACCTGGCGAACCCCCAGGCCCGCCGGATATTCGCCCTGGGGGAAGACCCCTTGCCGGCCCTGTCCCTCCTGGAGGCGACCCATTCCACCGAACTGGAAGCGGCGGCCCGCCGGGTGCTGGGGGGGAACACCCCGGAAGAACTCCAGATCAAGCGTTTCAGCGCCGCCGCGGCCCAGCACTTCCGGGTCTTTGCGGCCCCCCTCAAGGCCGCGGGAGTCGCGGCCGACGGGGTGGTGATGGTGATGAGCGACGTGACCCGGCTGGTCAAGCTGGAACAGATCCGCAAGGATTTCGTGGCCAACGTTTCCCACGAACTGCGGACCCCCATCCAACTGGTCAAGGGCTTCTCCGAAACCCTGCTGGAGTCCCCCCCGGAGGAAAGCGCCGAGATCCGCCGCTGCATTGAAATCATCCACAAGAACGCCCAGGGCATGGAGAACCTGACCAACGACCTGCTCACCCTGGTAAGCCTGGAAGAGCCCGGGGCCCCCCGGCCGGGAATGGCGGAGCTTGATGTGGCGTCCCTGCTGGAGGAGGCGGTCCAGGCGGTGGCCCTCCAGGCGAAGAAAAAGGATATAGGGATAGAGGTCCGCTGTCCCCCGGAGCTTACGGCAAAGCTCTACGGTTCTTTTATCGTCCAGGGAATCGTCAACCTCCTGGACAATGCCGTCAAGTATTCCCCGCCGGGCTCCCGGGTATGGGCATCTGCCGGGGCCGAGGGGGACGAACTGGTTATCGAGGTACGGGATCAGGGTATCGGGATTCCCCCGGAGCACCAGGAGCGGATCTTTGAGCGCTTCTACCGGGTGGACCGTTCCCGCAGCCGGGAGGCCGGGGGCACCGGCCTCGGCCTCTCCATCGTCCGGCATATTGCCCTGGTACACCAGGGCCGGGCGGAGGTCGAGAGCCACGCGGGGGAAGGGTCGGTTTTCAGGATTCGGCTTCCCCGGACCCCGGCGGAGCGATCCCCGGCTTGACGTACTTCTCCCTTTCATCGTATAATGTCATACTATCACAGTATGAGGATGTTACATGTACGCATTAATGGAATTTAAGGGCAAACAGTACAAGGCCGAGAAGGGCGCCCTGGTTAAGGTTGACAGGGTTGACGCCGAACCGGGCGCCGCCGTGAATATAGATTCGGTGCTGCTCCTCTCGGGGGATACGGTAACGGTGGGGGCTCCCTATGTCCGGGGCGCCCAGGTCCGGGCGGTGGTGGAGGGCCACGAGAAGGGGCGGAAGATCGTCGTCTTTAAGTACAAGCCCAAGAAGGATTACCGCCGCAAGCAGGGGCACCGCCAGAATTACTCGATCCTTAAAATTGAGGACATCACGGGCGTTTAAGGCGGCCCATCAAGGCGGCGGCGATGATACGGATGAACGCGGCCCCGGCCGGGGCGGGGGGATGCTCCGGTTTGGCGCGCCGTCCATCAAGGCGGCGGCGATGATACGGATAAGCGCGGTCCTGGACGAGGCGGGGATCCTCAGGGCCTGCACGGTAACCGGACATGCCGGGGCGGGGCCGTGGGGGGAGGATGTCGTCTGCGCCGCCGTGTCGATCCTGACCAGGACCGCCCTGCGGACCCTCCTGGACAGGGAGGGAATCAGCGTCCGGGGTGAAAATACCCCGGAGCGGGGAATTTTTCAGATGGAACTGGACTATACCGGGGCGGGGAGGGAATTTCTTGCCGCCGTGGGGCTTTTTCTGATGGAAGGGCTGGTCTCGGTGTGTGAAGATTACCCCGATTATTGTGTTATGACGATTCATACGGAACGGAGGAATTAATATGGCCCGAAAGAGAGGCGGCAGCGGCGCAAAAAACGGCCGGGATTCAAACCCCCAATACCTGGGGATCAAGGCATCGGGGGATAGCTTAGTAAAGGCGGGGACCATCATCGTGCGGCAGCGGGGAACCAAGATCCACCCCGGCCCCAATGTCGGCTGCGGGGGGGATTATACCCTCTTTGCCAAGGTGGACGGCAGGGTTGCCTTCTCCACCCGCCGGGGCAGGAAACTGGCCGGGGTCATTCCTGCGGCATCTGCCCGGTAGATCCGCCGCGGAGCAGATCCCGGGCCTTCTATGACAGGGAGCCGTGGAAAAATTTGCCGATGAAGCCTATATAGAAGTTTCCTCCGGTGCAGGCGGGAATGGGTGCGTCAGTTTCCGGCGGGAAAAGTATGTTCCCAAGGGCGGCCCCTCCGGGGGAGACGGCGGCCGGGGCGGGGACGTGGTCTTCGTGGTCCGCCGCAACCTCCGTACCCTGGCCCATCTGCGGTACCGGCAGCGCTTTAAGGCCGAGAACGGCCGGGACGGGGAGGGCTCCCAGCGTTACGGCCGGAACGGGGCCGACGTGATCATCCCCGTTCCCCCGGGAACGGTCCTGAAGGACGCCGGCACCGGGGAGCTTATCCGGGATTTCAGCCGGGACGAGGGGAGCTTCGTCTTCCTCAAGGGGGGAAACGGGGGCTGGGGGAACGTTCATTTCAAGTCTTCGGTGAACCAGGCCCCCCGGAAGGCCCTGCCGGGGAAGATCGGCCGGAAACGGCAGCTCCGGGTGGAACTGCGGATCCTCGCGGATATCGGCCTCGTGGGCTTCCCCAACGCGGGAAAATCCTCCCTCCTGGACCGCTTCACCAACGCCCGGCCCAAAATCGCCCCCTACCCCTTCACCACCAAGATCCCCAACCTGGGGGTCCTGACCCTGGATGACCGGGACATCATCCTCGCCGACATTCCGGGCCTCATCGAGGGGGCTTCCGGCGGCCTGGGCCTGGGAATCCGCTTCCTCAAGCATATCTCCCGGACCGCCGCCCTGGCCTTCCTCATCGACCTCTCCGCGGACAACTACCGGGAAGCTTTCGGCATCCTCTCCCGGGAACTGGCGGCCTACTCCCCCGAGCTGGTCCGCAAGCGGCGGGTCATCCTGGGGACCAAGACGGACCTGGAGGGCGCGGCGGAACGGCTGGAAGAGCTCAAGGCCGCCCTGGCGGGGGAACGGGTCCTGGGGCTTTCGGTCTTTTCCGGGGAGGGCCTTTCCGAAACCGCCGCGGTCTTTGCGGCCCTGGCGGACGCGGCCGCCGCCGAGGACGGGACCGCCGCCGCTGCCGCAGACGCGGATGCGGACGCAACCGGGGCCGAAGACGTTTCCGGCGGGGCGGGGGGCCTATGAAGGTAGCGATCCTGGGGGGCAGCTTTAACCCCATCCACCTGGGGCACCTCTTTGTGGCGGACCGGGTCCTTTCGGCCTTCGGCTATGACCGCCTGATCCTCGTCCCGGCCTTTCAGTCCCCCTTCAAGGCCGCCGCGGATACGGCCGCGCCCGCGGACCGGCTGGATATGCTGATCGCTTCGATTACCGCTGATCCCCGGATCACCGTCGACGACTGCGAAATCCGGCGGGAGGGGATCTCCTACACCATTGATACCATCGCCGACATCCTCGCCCGCTACCGGCCCGAGGGGAAACCGGCCCTTGTCCTGGGGGACGATCTGGCCCGGGGCTTTGATCGCTGGAGAAACGCCCCGGAGCTTGCGGCCCTGGCGGACGTCGTCATCGCCCACCGCCTCAGCGCCGGCGACATCCCTTTCCCCTTCCCCCACCGGCGGCTTCGGAACGAGATCATGGACCTTTCCTCCGGGATGGTGCGGGAACGGATCCGGCAGGGGGGGAACTGGCGCAGCCTGGTCCCCGAGGGCGCCCGGCTCATCATCGAGGACCGCCGGCTCTACGGCGCGTCCCCCGCCGGACCCCCGCCGGACCCTTCGGCCTTCCCCCCCGTCACCTGGGAACTCATCGCCCGGGTCGAGAGCGCCGCCCGATCCGCCCTGAGCCCGGGGCGCTTCCTCCATTCCCGGAACACCGCCCTCCTGTCCCACGATCTGGCCCTCCAATTCGGCCTCGATCCCGCCGGGGCCTACCTGGCGGGGATAGCCCACGACATCTGCAAATCCCTTCCGGGGGAGGAACTGACCCGGCTGGCCAAGAAGGATAAGGGGGGTATCTCCGAACTGGAACGGAAAAAGCCCTCCCTCCTCCATGCCCGGGCCGGGGCGGTCATGCTCCGGGATCGTTTTTGTATCTGCCATGAGGACATCCTGGAGGCGGTGCGTTTCCATACCACCGGGGATATGGCCATGGGCCCCCTGGCAAAAATCGTATACATCGCCGACAAGATCGAGCCCTCCCGGGAACAGGTGGACCGCGGGCTTCGGGAATTCCGGAACTTCACCGTGCTGGACCGCTTCTTCGAGGCGGTGCTGGGGGAGACCGTGGCGTACCTCAATTCCCGCAAAATGGACATATCCGGGGGAACCAAGCGGCTGCTGGCGGCAATCCGGAAGAGGAGCGGGGAATGATCCGGGCAAAAGTCGACGCCAGCCCCCTCCTTTTGGCCCTGATAGGGCTCCTCCTTTTGGGGGGATGCCTGTTCGCCTTCTTCTCCCTCCGAATCGACCCCATGGAGGAGGCCCTTTCCGGGGACCGGGTGATCAATATCCTCCTGGTCATTGAAGAGGATAAAAAGCCCCTCTGTTCCTATGTGTTCCTCTACTATCCCGCCACCAAGCGGGCGGCGGTCTTCGATATTCCCGGCGAGGTGGGGCTCATCATCCAGCGGATAAACCGGGTGGACCGGATCGACACCCTCTACGATTCCCAGCGGATTGCCCCCTTTGAAAACGAGATCGAAAAACTCCTGGAACTGGACATCAGCTATTCCATTGTGTTTACCCTGGAAAACCTGGGAAAAATCGTGGATCTCATCGAAGGGGTAGAAATCTTCATCCCTTCGGCGGTGGAGATCTACGACGGGGAGCCCATCCTCTTTCCGGCGGGGCTTATCCGCTTGGACGGGGAAAAGACCCGGACCTACCTGACCTACGAACTCCCCGAGGAAGACCCGGAACTGGCGAGGTTCCGGCGGCAGCGGTTCTTCCTGGGCTTCATCATGGCCTTGGGAGAAAAGAACGAATTCCTCAAGAACCCCCGGGTTGCCCAGGTCTATTTTTCCCTCCTCAGAACCGGCATGAATCAGCACGAGCAGGCCCGGTTTTTCGATGAATTTGCCGGCATCGACACCGACCGCATATCCATCCAATCCATAAGCGGGATCAGCCGCCAGGTTTCAGGGCAGAGCCTGCTTTTCCCCCACTATGACGGCAGCCTGATCAAAGAAATCGTGCGCCAGACCCTGGGGACCCTCACCCGGCAGGTTGAGGGGGCCGTCACGGAGCGGGTCTTTACCGTGGAGGTGCTGAACGGCACCGCCGCCACGGGCCTCGCGGGCAGAACCGCGGAACTGCTGCGGGGTTTTGGGTACGATGTGATTTCCATCGAAAACGCGGAGCGGAACGATTACGAATATACCGAGATCATCGACCGGAGCGGCTATGGGGATATCGCGAAAATCTTTGCGGAGATCATTCGGTGCGAAAATATCCGCTACGAATCCTCGAATTCCGGCGGCAGCGGGCCGGAATTCGATCTCGATTCACCAACTAACCCGCAAAATTATGAATATAAAGCGGACTTTACCATCATCTTAGGAAGGGATTTTAATGGACGATACGTTAACGGCAGACAATAAGGCCTTGGCCCTGGCCTTGGGGGCCCTGATTCGGGACCACAAGGGGATAGATGTGGTGGTGATGGATCTCAGGCCCCTCAATATATGGACCGATTTCTTTATCATCGCCACGGTTTCCTCCCACACCCATCTCCAGGGCCTCCGGCGGGCCGTCAAGGAATTCGCCGGCCTCCGCGGAATCGACATCCCCGGCCGGTCCCGCAGGCTTTCCTCCGGGGATGAGTGGAACCTCATTGATATCGGAACCATCGTCGTCCATCTCATGACGGCAAAAACCCGCGGTTTCTATGAATTGGAGCGGCTCTGGGGCGCCGCTGAAATCCTTTCCCTCTCAGAAGCCCGGTAACCGGGATTGCCGCGCGGCCCCCCGCAAAGCAATCCGCCCCCGCGCCGGACGTGCCGCCGTCTGCGGGAACTGAGTCCTCGGAGCCTGTGGGAGCCGATCCCACAGGCCCGCCCCGCGGGGGGAAGGTTTTTCTGACAAAGAGAGACTATTCGTCGAATTCGTCGTAATCCATGTCTTCTTCGTAGTCGTAATCTTCTTCGTCGTCTTCGTCATAGTCGTCATCGTCATCTTCATCATCATCGTCAAAGTCGTCGTCGAAGTCGTCGTCGAAGTCGTCGTCCATGTCGTCGAAATCATCTTCGTCATCAAGATCGTCGTCGTCTTCATCGTCATCGCCGATGGCAAAAAAGAAGGGATAAAAACTGTCTTCCTGCTCGCCTGACAGGGGCATCAAGGCGAGCAGACCTGACGGGTCGCATCCGTCCGCGGAAAACCGCTCATTCATGGTCTCGTCCAGAACCATCATTGTCTCCATATAAAATTGATTTCAATTTAAAGAATAATTTCTATTGAAACATAAGGGAGACCTTCATAAGATGTCAACTACTTTTGCGAATAAATGACAAAAATTTTCAATATTTTACAAATCTTTCTTCAATAGTGGTTCTTTTTGGTGCCAGGCACTCTTTAAGCAATTTAACCACGGACCAAACGCCGGACCATAGGTCCGCCAACACGGACAAACGCATGAATTTCAGACAACAGCGGACCATAGGTCCGGTTCTTCTTCTTTTTTTGAGTAAATGCTGTTGCCCTGCGGTTCATCCAGGGCTCCTGCATTTACTTTTTTTTCATACTTTTTTATGAGATAATCGTCTTGGTGCCTTGATTACTCTCAATGACTCGATAGATCCAAAGAAATTTAACCACGGACCACACGGACAAACACGGACAAA
>JAITRV010000118.1 GCA_031288215.1 Spirochaetaceae bacterium
GGAGCGGAAGTGAGTTGGAATTCATGTTTGAATTCGAGAAGGTCCTTGAAGTCGAAGAATTCAGCCTGGAGCGCCTGAACAAAGGCGGGGTGCCAGTGAATGACGTGAGGGGCCGGAGAGGTACGGTGCCGAGCCATGGGAGCCTCCCGATATAGCTTACCGGCAGGTCGTGAAAAAGGCCGGTATACTATATAAGGCGGTGGGAAGCGGGACGATTCAAAGCCGGTCAAAAATTCGTCCGGAAAAATGACATGTGTCATCGCCCTGATGCCGTCTCCCCGCCGGAAAACCCGGCACGGACCGGCATGGGGGGACACAAGAGAGATTTGCCGGGGGGTCCTGGCGGCTGTGAACACATGGGGCCCCCCAAAGGTCCCTCCCATGTGTTCCCACCGCCACCCCCCTCCGCCTTTTTCTCCCCCCCCATGCCGGCCCGTGCCGGTATTTTTGGCGGATGCGCGGCCTGCCTTTACGGTGTGGGGGCGGGTACGGCTGCCGGAGGCGGCTGCCTTGGCAGGCTGTGGCGGAGGCGGTACGGTTGTAAGATGCCTGGCACCACCCTCCTCGGCCTCTTAACCCGTAGCGCCTCCACCCCACCCGGCTAAAACCCCCCGCACCCGGCGGCTGTACCAGGCTAAAACCCGCAAAGCCGGGGATAGCCCCGCCCGAAACCCCCGGCACGGGCCGGCACGGACAGAACCGCGACGGGGGGTGGCGGTGGAAACACATGGGGGGGACCCCCGGGGGGCCCCATGTGTTTCCAGCCGCCAGGACCCCCCGGCAGATCTCTCTTGTGCCGGACCGTGCCGGGGGGATCAGGCAGGGATATCCCCCGGCCTGTGCCGGCTTAGCTCATGAACCAGATGGCCCACCAGTGGCAGACCGCCCCGGCCAGGACAAAGACATGCCAGGTTACGTGGGTCCAACGCCGGTAGGCTTTGCGGTACCACAGGGTTCCCAGGGTATAGGAGAGCCCCCCGGCGCCCAGGAAGATAAGGCTCGCCGGGGGGAGGGCCCGGATCAGGAGGGGGAAAACGGCGGCCACCGCCCAGCCCATCAGCAGATAGATAGCGATTTCCGCCTTTTTTAGGGGCCGGTAGTTCACCGTGTAGAGGACTATCCCCGCCGCCGCCAGGGCCCATTCAACGCCGAAAAGGGCCCAGCCCCAGAGCCCCCGGAAACCCAACAGGCAGAAGGGGGTATAGGTCCCCGCGATGAGGACGTAGATAGCCGAATGGTCCAGGATGCGGAAGACCCGTTTTACCCCCTCATGCTGAATCGCGTGGTATAGGGTGGAGGCCAGGAACATACACATCATCGCCACGGTGAAGACGCAGTAGGAACTTACCGCCCGCCCCCCGCCCCCGGCCCCTCCCAGCGCCCCCCGGGCCCGCAGGACCAGGAGGACCAGCCCCGCAATGGTCAGGAGAAGCCCCAGACCGTGGAGTACGGAATTGGCGATTTCTTCCCCCGGGGTTTGGAAGGGCAGGGGAGGGGGGATTCGGGACGGACGACCTGATCGGCGCGGTTTCATATCATACTGAGACCCATTTTGAGCATCCCGGTTGCAGGGAAACCGCGCGAAAGCGCCGCGATCCGCTTATGATTTCCGGAGCGTTTCACATCCCCCTCACATCCCCCTCGCGGCCCCAGGCGCATCCGGATCTTCCGGATTCTTATTATTCAATGTGCGGATTAAGGCGTTATATTTTTCCCGCGCCGCGTGAAGGTTGGAATCCACCGTTCCCTTGGGAACCCCCAGGACCTCCGCGACCTGGCGGTTGCTGGCCTCGAAACGGAAGGCTTTCAGCCGTTTCCGCATCGACTCCAGCCGTTTCCGGGCCCGTTCCAGGCAGGCCAGCATCTTTTGATAAGAGAAGGAATCCGCCGGGACGACACTCAAGCGCCATTCAAAAGAGAGGCACCGAAAAAATTGACGCTCAATCCGATCCTGAAGCCCGCGAATTTCCACCTCCCGTTTCGAGCGCAGCTTTCGCAGCCGGCTGATCATGTCCGTGAGCTTGTCATGCGTAAGTCCTACCGCCGGAGCTATCCGGGAAACAAGATCGTCGGACATGAAATAATAGGCTTTGAGTAACAGCACCAGAATCTGCCGGGGATTGGACACCGGTTCGGGGGGGCTCTCGGGGCTTTGATCCAAATAATCCGGCTCGGGGCTTCGTACCATGCCGTCTCCGCTCCCGGCATTCCAGCAGGCATATTCCGACAGGTGATGGTTCCGCTCCCGGACCCGGTATTCCCGGGAAGACCAGAAAACCATGGAACCGATGTATGCGTCAAAGGTCGCGCCGGTATCCTGGTACTTGTCAATCGCCCGGCTGATCCGGGGATATAACCAGCAGAGAAAATCGATCCGATCATCCTGCGCTCTCTGGCGCAGATGAAAGCGTTTCGGATTTTTCAACACGAATTGAAAAATCCTTCCTTCTAGTTCTTTTCTTTCCAAAGTGCCAAAGCGATACTGATCAAGCAGTTCATTCAAAGGCTGTACTTCTCGCATGATGTGCTCCTTTTCATGGTATTTCGGAATTTAATGCGTCGAACTATGGTTTTTGCTTCAATCGGAGGCAGCCGGATATGACGTTTGTCATATCCGGGGAAGAACCGGGGTGTTTTTTGGTGCCAGGCACTCTTTTTCGGTCCGGCCTGTTTTTTGGTGCCTGGCACTCTTTTTCAAGTCCGGGGTGTTTTTTTGGTGCCAGGCACTCTTTTTCGGTCCGGGGCGTTTTTTTGGTGCCAGGCACTCTTTTTCAGGTCCGGGGTGTTTTTTTGGTGCCAGGCACTCTTTTTCAGGTCCGGCGCGGTTTTTTTGGTGCCTGGCACTCTTTTTCGGTCCGGCGCGTTTTTTTGGTGCCAGGCACTCTTTTTCAGGTCCGGCGCGTTTTTTGGTGCCTGGCACTCTTTTTCGGTCCGGCGGTTTTTGGTGCCTGGCACTCTTTTTCAGGTCCGGCGGTTTTTGGTGCCAGGCACTCTTTTTAGATCCAAAGAAATTTAACCACGGACCACACGTCGGACCAGAGGTCCGCCAACACGGACAAATGCATGAATTTCAAACAACAAGTCCGTGTTGGTCCGTGTGTGTCCGTGGTTTTTTTCTTTTTTTGAGTAAATGCAGGAACCCTGGGCGCGGTTCGTTTTTTTCTTGCAAATTTTGAGAAATTGTGATACAAAGAAGTATCGTAGCCGCTCTCACCTTCAACCAGCGCCAACACCCGGGGTGCTTTTGATGAAAAAGGAAAAAGTCCGATGGTGGCAGTCTTGAGGCGTGGTTCATAATTGATTACAATTTATTTAGACAAGGATGGGAGTATGCAAAACAACGAATGGAACGTGGTTTTCAAAATTGAGGGCGGGCCCGCGCGGACCCTCTCGGTCCCCCGGGGTGTATCCCTACTGGACGCGGCAAAGCAGGCGGACGTCGCCATCGACGCGCCCTGTTCGGGAAACGGGACCTGCGGGAAATGCCGGATCAGGGTGCTGGAAGGAACCGTGGAGGGTGAGCCGGGCCGGCATATAAGCGGCGGGGATTTTGCCGAAGGCTGGCGACTGGCCTGCCTCTCCAAGCCGGCGTCGGACCTGACCCTCCTGGTACCGGACACCGCCTCCGCGTACAAGACCCGCATGAAGATTACCGATCTCCGGGAGAGCCGGGAACGGGCGGTCTTTGAAAAGCTCCGGGAGGAACTTGCGGCCCAGGGATACCGGCATGACAGCGGGCTTGAAACCCTGAGCCTCACCCTGAAAGAGCCCGCCCTGGACGACGCCATGGCTGACCGGGAGCGGCTGATCCGGGCGGTATCCGATGCCGCCGGGGAAACGCGGGTGGACTTTACCCTCCACGCCCTGCGGAAACTCCCCCTGGTCCTGCGGGAAGGGGCCTTCTCCTGCACCTGCGTCTTCCGGCGGGAAGCGGGCCGGGGCATCCTGATCCTGGACCTCGCCGCCGGCGACGCGAAGCCGGTCATCCCCGGCCTGGCGGTGGACATCGGCACCACCTCGGTATCCATGGTGCTGACGGATCTCCGGACCGGGGACCTTTTGGCCGCGGGCTCCGCGGGAAACGGCCAGATCCGCTTCGGCGCGGACGTGATCAACCGGATCATCGAAAGCACCCGGCCCGGCGGGGTGGAACGGCTGCGGAAGGCGGTAACCGGCGAATGCGTCAACCCCCTGATCCGGGAGATGTGCCGGAGCGCGGGCCTGGAACCGGAGGGGATCTACCGGGCCGCGGTGGCGGGGAACACCACCATGACCCACCTCTTCATGGGGGTTCCCGCCGCCCATATACGCCTCGAACCCTACGTGCCGGCCTTCTTTGAAAGCGGCGTTCAGACCGCCGCCTCCTTGGGCCTGGAGATCCACCCCGACGCGGAGGTGGTCCTGGCCCCGGGGATAGGGAGCTACGTGGGAGGGGATATTACCGCCGGGGTCTTCTCCTCGGGGATCTACCGGCAGGAAAACCCGACCCTCTTCATCGATTTGGGCACCAACGGGGAACTGGTCTTCGGCAGCGCCGATTTCCTCATGGCCTGCGCCTGTTCCGCGGGGCCCGCCTTCGAAGGGGGGGACATCAGCTGCGGCATGAGGGCCACCGACGGGGCCATTGAAGCCTGCCGGATCGACCGGGAGAGCCTGGAACCGGCCCTGACGATCATCGGCGGCGAGGGGCAGGAACCCCTGGGCTTCTGCGGTTCCGGGCTCATCGACGTCATCGGCGAACTCTTCCGCTGCGAGGCGATCAACGCCAAGGGGAAGTTCATCCGGGAGGGAAAACGGATCCGCCGGGACGAGTGGGGGATCGGGAGTTACGTGGCGGTTTTTGCCGGGGAAGACGGACAGGAGCTGGCCATCACCGAAACGGACATCGACAACTTCATCCGGGCCAAGGGGGCGATCTTCTCCGCCATCAGGACCATGCTGGCTATCGTGGACTTTACGATAGACGCCATCGCCGAGGTCTACGTCGCCGGGGGCATCGGCAGCGGCATCAACGTGGAACAGGCGATCCTCATCGGGATGCTCCCGAATCTCCCCGTGGAACAGTACCACTACATCGGCAACACCTCCCTCTCCGGGGCCTACGCCATGGTGAACTCCCGGGGGGTCTGCGAAAAAATAACCGGGATAAGCCGGGGGATAACCTACCTGGAATTGTCCTCCCATCCGTCCTATATGGACGAATTCGTCGCCGCCTGCTTCCTGCCCCATACCGACGGGAGCCTCTTTGAATAATGGCGCATAAGGCGTTTGAGCATTACAACAAGCACCAGCGGGAAGCGGTCCCCCTTTCCCACTACCTCGACCGCTACCGGCTCATCGACCCGGAGGAAGCTTCCCGCCGCTGCGCCCTCCCCTTTCAGGACGGCGCCTTTTCCCTCCGTTTCCTGGGGGAAAGCTGCCGGGTGGCCTTCCCCGAATACGGGACGGAAGGCGGCCGCTTCCCCCTGGGCTACGCGGAAAACATCCTGATCCTGCGCTACCTCTGCGAGGGAACCTATGCCGAAAGCCGGGGGAAACAGCTCTCCTACAACGAGATCCCCTGGGGGGATTTTTACTACCGCAACTTTGAGGGCCGCTGCATCAAACGCCTGGCCTTTTCCTTCGGCGGCGACATCCCGGGCTTCAAACGGATCATGGAGGAGCCGGGACGCTTCCGGGCGGAACCCTTGAACCGGGGAGACGCGGCCTACCGCTTCGAGTTCCTCAGCGGCCTTTTCATGAGCCTCATCATCTGGGAGGGGGACGAGGAATTCCCCCCCTCCTCCCAGATCCTCTTTGACGACAACTTCGTCTCCGCCTTTACCGCGGAGGACGCCGCCGTGGCGGCGGAGGTAACGATCAGCCGTCTCAAGGCCCTCCGGCGCTCCGCGTAGGCTCCCGGCATCCGCCGCCGGTTTCTTACGATATTCGTAATAATAAACCTTGACTTCATCAGGAGACTATGATAGATTTAAAGAGACTCATTGTCGGTTGTGTGTTGAGGCGCGTGGGGTTAAAAGGGCGTGTTTAATAAGAAGGCGTGTTTAATAAGCGGGCGTGTTTAAGCGTATGGTTAAGAGCGTGAGCGTGTTTATATGAAGCGTTCAGGTGATTGCTGAAGCGGGCTCTTTTCGGGGAGGGCGGCCGAAAATGACCGGCCCGTTAAATTTAAAAAAGGTGCAAAAAGACTTGTTCGGCAAGACTTTTTCTTGTTCGGCAAGACTTTTTCTCAATAGACTTTTTCTCAATCGAGGGGATTGCGCGGGGCCCTGATTCCGGCGGTGTAGGTAAAAAAATAAAACAGAGAATTCAAAATACAGTTAGAAATATCCCCGGGAGAGGGGGGGGATAATGCTCGTTATCCTTTTTTCCGCTCGTGAAAGGCGGAGATGAGTATTATAATGCGAATGTACAATGAATGTACACTATTTTTTTAGGAGGGTTAGGCTTTGAAGACACTGGATGACATCACTACCATTGAGCAAATGGAGGCTGACACCGCGAAACTCAAGCAGATAGCCTGTGACGTGTGTGCGGAAACCTGGGAGGATCGCAACAAAAATCAGACGCCCCACTGCAAGTTCGGGGAAGACGGGATTTGTTGTAAGAACTGCTCCATGGGCCCCTGCCGGATTACCGCCAAGGCGTCCCGGGGTATCTGCGGCGCGGACGCTCACGCTATCGCCGGGAGGAACTACCTGCGGACCATTGCCGCGGGGACCTCTTCCCACTCCGACCATGCCCGGGAAATCCTGCATGTACTCCGGAATACCAGTGCGGAAGGCAGCTACCATGTACGGGATGAGCAGAAGCTCATCAATCTCGCCCAGGAATGGGGGGTAGCCACCGAAGGCCGGGATATCTATGACATTGCCCACGACGTCGCCGATGTGGGGCTCATGGAATTCGGAAAACCTGAAGGCTTCCAGCGGTTCATCAAACGGGCCCCCCCGGAACGCCAGAAGGTATGGCATGAGCAGGACATCGAACCCCGGGCCATCGACCGGGAAGTGGTCACCTCCCTGCACATGACCCACATGGGGAACACCGCCGACCCCGAAGCCCTGGTGCGCCAGGGACTGCGGACCGGGCTCTCCAACGGCTGGGGAGGCTCCATGATCGGCACCGAGATCACGGATATCCTCTTCGGTACCCCCACGGTGCGGACCACCGAAGGGAACCTGGGGGTTTTAGAGAAGGAAATGGTCAACATCGTGGTCCACGGCCACGACCCCGCCTTCTCGGAAATGGTAGTGACCGCCGCGGAAGTCAAGGAACTGGTGGATTACGCCAAGACCAAGGGCGCCAAGGGGATCAACATCGTCGGCCTCTGCTGTACCGCCAACGAAGTCGCCATGCGCCACGGGGTCAGAATGGCGGGCAACTTCCTCCAGCAGGAAAACGTCCTCCTTACCGGCGCGGTGGAGATGATGTGCGTAGACGTCCAGTGCATCTTCCCCGCCCTTGCCCCCCTTAGTGAATGTTTCCATACCAAGTTTGTAACGAGTTCTCCCATCGCCCGGATCCCCGGTTCCATTTATGTGGAATTTAAGACCGACACCGCCTTCGAGCAGGCCAAGGGATTGATAAAACTCGCCATCGACAACTATCAGAACCGGGACGCCCAGAAGCTCTTCATCCCCGCAACCAAGCAAAACGCCATCGTAGGCTATCCCTGCGAACAGATCATCAAGCACCTGGACGGCGTTACCAACAGCCATGTGGAC
Source organism: Spirochaetaceae bacterium (assembly GCA_031288215.1). Lineage (GTDB taxonomy): Bacteria > Spirochaetota > Spirochaetia > Treponematales > Breznakiellaceae > JAIRMO01. The sequence goes on from JAITRV010000118.1 coordinate 7,728, forward strand.
GAACTGGGCTCCTACCGTCCCGCCGTTGACGCCATTAAAGCCGGGGTCCTCCGGGGCGCCGTGGGCATCGTCGGCTGCAACAACCCCCGGGTCCGGCCCGACTATTCCCACTTCGAGATCATGAAGGAACTCCTGCGGAACGACGTGCTGATCGTGGCCACGGGCTGCGCGGCCCAGGTCGCCACCAAGGCGGGGCTCCTGGATAAGGAGGCGAAGTACCTCTGCGGCGCCGGCCTCAGACGGGTCTGCGAACTGGTGAACATTCCGCCGATTCTCCACATGGGAGCCTGTATCGACATCAGCCGGATTCTGCTGCTGGTGTCGGGGATAGCCCGGGACTGGGGCGTGGACAACACCCAGCTTCCCATCGTCGGCTGCGCCCCGGAATGGATGAGCGAGAAGGCGGTCTCCATCGCCAACTACGTCGTCTCCAGCGGCATCGACGTGTACCTGGGCATCGAACCCCAGGTCAAGGGCAGTTCCCAAATGATGGAACTCATCACCGAGGGAACCCGGAAGATCACCGGCGCGGGGTACATCATCAACAAGGATCCCCAGGACCTGGTGAAGAGTATCCTGGACGGCATTGAGGCCAAGCGGGCCGCCTTGGGCATCTAGGAGTTTTCATGAAGATCGCAATCACCGGAAAAGGCGGAGTAGGAAAAACAACCCTTGCGGCCGTACTAGCCCGGCTTTATGCCGCGGAGGGCCGGAAGGTGCTTGCGGTTGACGTGGACCCCGACGCGAATCTTGGGCTTGCGTTAGGCTTTACCGAGGAGGAACTCGGAGCAATCACCCCGATTTCCAAGATGAGCGAACTCATCGCCGAACGGACCGGGACCACCAAGGAAAGCTACGGAAAATTCTTTAAGATCAACCCCCAGGTGGACGATATACCGGACCGGTTCGCCAAAGAGAAAAACGGCGTGAAATTCCTCATCATGGGTACGGTGGAAACCGGCGGTTCCGGGTGTGTGTGTCCGGAACACGTGATGGTCAAGCGGGTCATCTCCCATCTGGTCATCGGCCGGGATGAGGTGGTGATCATGGACATGGAAGCGGGGCTTGAACATCTCGGCCGGGGAACTGCCGGCATGGTGGACCGGTTTATTACGGTGATTGAGCCGGGGGCCCGGAGCATCCAGACCTACCAGATGGTCAAGTCCCTTGCCGCCGATCTCGGGGTTAAGAAGGTCTGTGTGGTAGCCAACAAGGTGCGCGGCTCGGAGGATGAGGAATTCCTCAAGAGCCGCATACCCCGGGAGGATCTCTTTGGCTTTATCGCCTACAACGATGAGGTGATCCGCGCCGACCGGATGGGGGTGTCCCCCTTTGATACGAGCCCGCGGGCCCGGGAAGAGATCATGAAGATCAAAGAGCGTATTGATCGTTCTACATAAAACTGAAGGAGAGGTTCCCAATATGAAGTTGCTTTTTAACAGAGTTTTTGACGGTGCCGATGAGATGCTCAGCATCGCCGAGAAAGAACTTGAAAAAACCGTCGCGGAACTCGGCGAGGCCGCGCCGCTCGTGATGCCGAATACCGCGTATTTCCTTGCCAATCATCTTACCTATCTCACCAAGAAGGTGACCACCGTGGGAGAACTCAAGGCCTGTTTCCCCGAGGTAAAGGCCTCCTGGGAACCCCGGGAGCAGAAGCTGGGAGATGTTTTCAAAACCGGTTTCGGCACCGTCCTTGCGGCGGAGGTTATCGAAGCCTGTAAATACGCCCGGAGCCCCACCCCCTACGGCGAAGGGGAGAACCGGGAATACTGGGGCCACATGTCCGACGCCGAGGTCCGGGAACTGGGGGTGCCCCTGGTAACCGGCGATATTCCCGGCTTCGTGGTCATCATCGGGCCCGCCCCCTCGGACGAAGAGGCGGTGGAGCTGATCAAGGGCTATCAGTCCCGGGCGATCTTCGTCTTCCTCATCGGGGGAATCATCGATCAGGCCAAGCGGATGAAGATCAACATGAACTTTTCCGTCCGCGTGGTGCCCGTGGGACCGGACATCTGGTCCGTGGCCCATATCATCTCCGTGGTAAACCGGGCCGCCATGATCTTCGGCGCGGTCCAGCCCGGGGACCGGGAAGGCTTCGATCACTACACCTTCCACCGGATCCGGGCCTTCGTCAACGCCTTTGATCCCGTGGCGGACATCGTGGTGGCCTGCGGCGGCGGCGCTATCGCCATGGGCTTCCCGGTTATCACCAACGATACCAAGGATATGTGGCCCGTCCCCAAGAGCCTCATCATCCAGGAGAACACCAAGGACTTCATCGAGACTTCCCTGGAAGCCCGGGACATCAAGATCAAGGTGACCAAGATCGACATCCCCGTGGCCTTCTCCAACTCCTTCGAGGGGGAGATCATCCGCCGTGCCGATATGCAGGTGGACATCGACGGGTCCCGGCTGGACTGCTTCGAATGGGTCCGCACCCTGGACGCCAGCGAGGTGGAGGATCACCGCATCGAACTCTTCGGCCCGGATATCGACTCCGTGGAAGTGGGGAGCCGCTTCCCCATGGGCTACATCGTGGAAGTCTCCGGAAAGAACATGCAGACCGACTTTGAACCGGTCTTTGAACGGAAGTTCCATAACTTCCTCAACTGTATTGAAGGGGTCATGCACACCGGCCAGCGGGACCTTATCCGCATCCGGGTCGGCAAGACCGCCTTTGAGGCGGGCTTCCGGGCGAAACACATCGGGGAAGTCCTCTACGCCAAGGTCAAGAGCGATTACGAGGCGGTGGTGGACAAGTGCCAGGTGAAGATCTACACCGAACCGGCAAAACTCAAAGAACTGCGGGCCGAGGTAAACAAGATCTACGAAAAGCGGGACGAGCGGCTCAAATCCCTCACCGACGAGAGCGTGGAGGTCTTCTACAACTGCATCCTCTGTCAGTCCTTCTCCCCCGCCCACGTCTGCGTGGTTACCCCGGAACGGCTGGGGCTCTGCGGCGCCGTGTCCTGGCTGGATGCCAAGGCCACCAACGAGCTGGACCCCAACGGGCCCTGCCAGATCGTGACCAAGGAACGGGTGATCGACGAGCAGCTCGGCATCTGGGAAGACGTCAACGAGGCGGTGAACAGCGCCTCCCACGGTTCCCTCCAGCAGGTTACCCTGTACTCCATCATGCAGGACCCCATGACCAGTTGCGGTTGTTTTGAGTGTATCTGCGGCGTCGAGCCCACCACCAACGGCGTGGTGATCGTCAACCGGGAACACACGGGGATGACCCCCCTGGGGATGACCTTCTCGGAAATGGCCTCCATGACCGGCGGCGGGGTGCAGACCCCGGGCTTCATGGGCCACGGCAAGCAGTTCATTTCCTCCAAGAAGTTCATGGCCGCCGAAGGGGGTCCCGCCCGGATCGTGTGGATGCCCAAGGCCCTGAAGGAATTCGTGGGGAAACGGCTGAACGCGACGGCGAAGGAACTCTACGGTATCGAGGACTATGCCTCCAGGATCGCCGACGAGACCGTCACCGAAGACGCCGAAGGCCTGGTGGACTTTCTCACCAAGCAGGAACATCCGGTTTTACAACTGGAACCCCTGCTCTAAGGCGCGGGAAACCGGCGGACAGGCGCGCCGTTGCGGAGACGGCGCGCCCCTTCCCGGCGGTCAGCGCCGGAGGGATCCCGTGCACCCGTGGGGGCATTCCTCCGGTCCTTATGTTGTGCTGAATGGTACCTTAGGTATCCGGAAAAACATATTTTACTGAATGAAGGAGAGGATCACTATGCCATTTAAAAGCGTACCGCAGAAATTTACCGCGTCGATTAAAGAGGTGGTAATAGGTACGGGAGACGCCGCCATTACCCTGGGCGGTGAGAACGTACTTCCCCTGTATTCCTTTGACGGACCCATCAAGAATCCGCCCAAGGTAGGGGTCGAGGTCTCCGATCTCGGACCGGACCGGAGTATTCCGGGAATCGCTGAATTCTACCAAGGGGCGCAGACCATCCCCGAGGTGGCCAAAAAGGCCTGCCAGATGCCCGGCGCGAGTTTCATCGCCCTGAACCTGGAAAGCGCCGACCCCAACGGAGCGGACAAACCCATTGAGGACTGCGTGGCCCTCTGTAAGGAAGTCGCCGAGGCGGTTACCCTGCCCCTGGTGATTCAGGGCAGCAAGAACGTGGAAAAGGACAGCCAGCTCTTCTCGAAGATCGCCGAAGCCCTCCAGGGCAAGAACGTGCTCCTCCTTTCCGCCAAGGAAGACAACTACAAAGCCATCGCGGTGGCGGCGATTCAGGCCTACAACCAGAAGATCGGCGCGGAATCCGCGGTGGACATCAACCTGGCGAAACAGCTCAACGTGGTGATCTCCCAGTTGGGCATCGAACTGGACAACGTGGTGATGAACAACGGTTCAGCGGCGGCGGGGTACGGCTATGAATATATCGCCTCCACCCTGGACCGGGTGAAAGCCGCGGCCCTCGCCCAGAATGACGTGAAGCTGCAAACGCCGATCCTGACGCCGGTGTCGGAGCAGGCCTGGTCCGTCGGGGAGTCTCAGAAAGCTGAGAGCGATGCTCCCGCCGGCTGGGGTCCCCAGGAAGACCGGGGGATCAACATGGAAGTCGTTACGGCGATTGCGAACATTGCCTCGGGGTCAAACGCGGTCATATTACGGCATCCCGTTTCAGTGGCTACCGTCTCAAAATTTGTCGCCAATATCATATAAGCCGGTTACGGAGAAAGGAGTAAAATATGGCACTAAAAGGACTGGATATATTTAAGCTGAGCCCTAAGACAAACTGCAAAGAATGCGGCAACCCCACCTGCATGGCCTTCGCCATGAAGGTCGCCCAGGGAGCCATTGGCCTGGACAAATGCCCCCACATGTCCGCCGACGCCCTGGAGAAACTGGGCGAAGCCACCGCGCCGCCCATGAAGACCATCAAGATAGGCTCCGGCGAAGCGGAATACACCCTGGGAGGGGAAACGGTCCTCTTCAGGCATGAGAAGACCTTTGTTTCCAAGAGCCTCTACGGCGTCACCGTATGCCCCGGGTGCGCGGATACGGTCCTGCCGGAAATCAAGACCGTCGATTACGTGCGGATCGGGGAACGGATGTTTGTGGAACTGGTCAACGTGGAGTATGCCGGGGACAAGGACCAATTCATCGACACGGTCAAGAAGGCCCAGGGACTGGGGCGTACCCTGATCCTGGAGGTTTCCGATCCCGCGGCGGCGGCGGCGGCCCTGGAACTCACCAAGGACGGCAAGCCGGTCCTCAACGGGGCCAACGAGTCCAACTTTAAGGAGATGAGCGCCCTGGCGGTGAAATTCGGCGTGGTCCTCGGGGTAAGCGGCAAGAGCCTGGACAGCCTCTACGATACCGTGGCGGCCATCGAAGGCCTGGGAAACAAGAACCTGGTCATCGACGTGGGGTCCGCGTCCATAAAGGACGCCTTCGCCAACGCGGTGCAGATCCGGCGGGCGGCCCTCAAGGACCAGGACCGCAGCTTCGGCTATCCCTCCATCGTGAACCTGGCGAAACTCGCCCCGAATGACACGGTGCTTCAGAGCGCCCTGGCGTCCCTTTTCACCATGAAGTACGGGTCCATCATCATCATGAGCGGCATGAGCTATGCCCAGGCCCTGCCCCTCTACGGGCTGCGGCAGAACATCTTCACCGACCCCCAGAAGCCGATGAAGGTCGAGCCGGGGATCTACCCCCTCAACGGCGCGGACGAAAATTCGGTATGCGCCACCACCGTGGACTTCGCCCTCTCCTACTTCGTCGTTTCCGGGGAACTGGAGCGGTCCGGGGTGCCGGTAAACCTCCTGATTTCCGACGCCGGCGGCTATTCCGTCCTGACCGCCTGGGCCGCCGGCAAGCTGTCGGCCAGCTCGGTGGCGAAGTTCATCAAGGAAGCGAATATCGAAGAGAAGATCAAGAACCGCAACCTCATCATTCCCGGTAAGGTGGCGGTCCTCAAGGGCGAACTCGAAGAGAGCTTGCCCGGGTGGAAGATCATCGTGGGGACCAACGAAGCGGTCGCCGTGGTCAAATTCCTGAAAGAGCTCAAGGTTTCCTAAGTGCGGGTATTGAAAATCCCGGCCCGGTGAGGGGCGGGATTTTTTGATACATATACCAGTGTACTATTTTTTTAAGGGAGATTAATTATGGCTAAGTTTATAACCATTGGTGAGCGCATTCACTGTATTTCGCCGGTGATCCGTGAGGCGATGGAGAAGCGTGATCCGGCGCCCATTCTGAAACGGGGGAAAGAGCAGCTTGAAGCGGGGGCCACTTACCTCGACGTGAATATCGGTCCCGCGGAGAAAACCGGCGTAGAACTCATGAAGTGGGCGGTGCAGCTGCTTCAGGGCGAGTTTGACAATGTTCCCCTTTCCCTGGATACGGCGAACAAAGCGGCCATAGAAGCGGGCATTTCGGTGTACAACCGCGCCAAGGGGAAACCCATCGTCAATTCCGCCGACGCGGGGGACAGGATTTCCTACATCGACCTTGCCGCGGCCAATGACGCCATTGTCATCGCCCTCTGCGCCAAACAAGGGGTGCCGTCGAATAACGATGAGCGGATGACCTACTGCCAGGAGATGCTCGAACACGGCCTGGGCCTGGGGATGGAAGCCACGGATATATGGTTTGACCCCCTCTACCTGGTTATCAAAGGCATGCAGGACAAGCAGGTGGAAATGCTCGAATTCATCCGCCAGCTCAAGGATATGGGCTTCAATTCTTCCGGCGGGCTTTCCAATGTCTCCAACATGATGCCCAAACATATCCGGCCGATCATGGATTCGGTCATGATGGCGATGTCAATCCAGTGCGGCCTTACCTCCGCTATCGTCAATCCCTGCGATCAGCGGCTCATGGAGACCATCAAGTCCGCGGACATCATCATGAACGAGACCCTCTACGCGGATTCTTACCTGGAACTCTAGCCTCCTGCCGCGTTTCGCTCATAAAAAGGACATGGTACAGCAGCCGGGGGCCGCCCGCCCCCGGCTCTTTTTTGGGGGGGAGGAAAGGGATAACATATCAAAAATATATGTTTAGTATGATAGCCCTTGCTTTTTTTTTCATTTTATGCTATCACCTATCATAGCGGTACGACCGATCGGTATACGGCGTACCGCACGATAAAGGAGTGTTATGATGAAAAAAATACAAAGCGCCGCGTTGACCCTGGCCGCGGCGCTGGTTTGTGCCCTTCCCGGCTACGCCCGCCCCGGAAGGGAGGCGTCCGCCCCCGCCCATCCTCCCGCGCATATTGCCGGCGGGGAGATCCGGTACGGCTTCTCCACCGAGCCCGCCACCCTGGACCCCCTGAGCCCCGCCAATACGGCGGACGGCCGGAGCATCCTCTTCAACGTCTTTGAAGGGCTGGTACGGCCCCTGCCCGACGGGGGCCTGGAGGCCGCGGTGGCCGAAACCTACCGGATTGAGCAGAACGGGCGGGTCTATGTCTTTACCCTCCGGCGGGGCCTCAAATTCCACGACGGCACGGCCGTAAAAGCGGAGGATGTGGAGTTTACCCTGAACGAGGCCGTCCGGGCGGGCTTTTCCGGCTTTACCCAGATTGAAAAAGTGGAAGTTACCCCGGAAGGGGAGATCCGGATCACCCTCAAGACGCCGGACCCGGAATTCCTGCCCTACCTCACCATCGGGGTGGTGCCGAAAAACAATGCGGACCGGGAGAAAAACCCCATCGGCACCGGCCCCTTCTCGATTCAGAACTATACCGTCCAGCGTTCCCTGACCCTGGTGAAAAATCCCGATTATTGGCGGCCCGGGACCCCCAGCCTGGATAAGGTGACCGTCGTCTTCGTGGCGGATTCCAACGCCCTGCTCCTCGCCCTCCAGGGGGGGAGCATCGACGGCGCCACCATTACCGGCGGCCTCCTCCAGCAGCTCCCGGCGGGCCGTTTCGACATCGTGCCCAGCCCCTCCAACGCGGTCCAGCTCCTGGCCCTGAATAACGCGGTCAAGCCCCTGGATGACCGCCGGGTCCGGCAGGCGATCAACTACGCCGTGGATGTTCCGGAGATCATCGCCGCCGCCTTCTACGGCCGGGGGGAACCCTCGGGGAGCCCCCTGATTCCGGGGCTTTCCCGCTACTACGAGCCCTCCCTGGCCAATCCCTATCCCGCGGACATCCCCCGGGCCCGGCGGCTCCTCTCGGAAGCGGGGTACCCGCAGGGCTTTTCCCTGGAGATAACGGTGCCCTCCAACTACACCATGCACGTGGATACCGCCCAGGTGGTGGTGAACCAACTGCGGAATGCCGGCATCAGCGCCACCATCCGCCTCGTGGATTGGGCGGCCTGGCTCTCCGAGGTGTACCGGGGCCGGCAGTACCAGGCCACCATCATCTCCCTGGATGCCGGTAACGTCTCCCCCCGGGGCTTCCTTTCCCGGTACCGTTCCGACGGGGGGGGCAACTTCATCAATTTCAAAAGCCCGGACTTTGACCGCCTCTACGACGCGGCCCAGATTGAAATCGACGAGGCAAAGCGCCTCGGCCTCTACCGGGAAGCCCAGCGGATCGTCTCGGAGCACGCCGCATCGGTCTATATCCAGGATATCTGGGGCTTCCAGGTCTTTCCCCGGGGGCGCTACGGGGGGGTGGTGAATTATCCCCTCTACGCGGTGGATTTTTCGACCATGTTCCGGACGGAGTAAGCGGGCAGCGGGCGGGTGGGGAAAAGAGGCCCTGCCCCCCGCGCCCCCGCCGGGACCAGAGGGCGGCCTCCCCCTTATACCTGGCCCGCCAGGAAGGTGGCTTCGGTGCCGGAGAAGGGCTTGCCGTAGATAAATTCGAAGATGAACCGTATGTCCTCGGGGTCCATATCCAGAAACCGGCAGCCTATGTATACGTAGGAGTCCGAAGGCAGCGTAAAACGCCGTATAATCCGGGCATTGGTGTTAACGGCGCGGTCCGGGGTTTCCAGCTTTACCGTTAATTCGCAGTCGGTGCGCAGGGCGGAAGCCAGGGCCGAATAGGGATAGGCCACGAGCAGCCCCGAGGCGCTGATGTCGATGATCTTGCCCTCGAAGGGTTCGTTTTTGATCCGCCGGGATTCAAAATACCCCTGGGTTTTTAGGGAAAAGGCGATAATTTTCGTAAACTGGTAGATGGTTTCTATGGCTTTATAATCCAGGGGGGGGCTGCCGTCCTTCGTGGTCCAGACCTGGATATACCCGATCACGTACTGCTGAAAGATGATGGGAACCCAGATTTCGGAGCAGATCCCCTCTTGGGTTTTTGATTTGAGAAGCTTGTCCAGGGTCTCCTCCGTGATACGGGGATTGAAGCCCTTGTTTTCCATATAGTTCAGGAAGAATTCTCCGGTGATGATCTTCCCTTGAGGATAAGGGTCGACGGGGGGTAAGCCGGTCTGGATGGAAGGGATGTAGAGGATCTTGCCGGTTTCGGAGATGATCTGTTCTTCCAGCTTTCGGGGCTTTACCCCCTTAAAAATAAACATTCTATGGCCGTCGGCAATCCCCTTAATCCAAAGGGCCAGTTTTTGAAGGAGGCCCCGCAGGTCATTGGGGTCAAAGGATTTCATGGATTCAAGCAGTTCTACCGATTCATAGGTGGGAACCACCGGATAGCCCAGGGCATACCGTTCCCCCTGAAAAACAAATGAGACTTTGAGGTTTCCGGGAAGGGGCACCCGGGCAAAGGATCGGTCCAGGTTCTTAAAAAGGAATTCCGGGGTGTCCGCTATGATAATTTCTTCCTTGATGTTGACGATCTCAATGGAGAATTTGATCATCTGACCCCAGTATATAAACATCAGATCCATCTTTTGCTTGGGTTCCAGTCTCTCTATGTGACGATCCGGCTTAAAGTACAGAACCCGGTCCGGCGGTTTTACCATGGTGAGGGTATACTCCTCCCGATTAAAGAGGTAGGTAACCGGGGTCTTCTCATCAAATAAGGTCTTGAGCAGAAAATCTTTCTCGATCCGCTTAATAGATGTTGCCATGGTGTTTTTCTATACTTTTTTAATTTCTATCGGGAAATCGCTTTCATGGAGCAATTTCCCGGCCTGATGAGTTTCGGAACCTTTCAAACCGTCACCAGAACCGTTCATAGGGCGAAAAATCATAGCTATACGCGTCTTTCCCGTTGGGCAAATTTTGAGCTCTTTCCAAAATAATGTCGTCAAGCATCCAGTTGTCTCCTTCCCTTCTTATATAGAGTTCCCCGGCAATTCCCTGTTCCCTGCCGATAAACCGGAACAGAAACGAGGTATTCCCATCGATCTCGTCCCGGCCGCCGCCCAGGCGGTATCTTCGGGGGCCAATCTGAGCCAAATTCACAAATACCTCATCCCAGAAGGCATTGTCCCGGCCCGAAAGGAAGCGGGACCCCCTGTTTTCCAGCAGCAACGCCGAGAGGATGTTTCCGGCATAGTTATAAGCCCCTTCCGAGGCCTGCCCCCGGCCCAATTCCCCGATAACGGCATCCCGGGGATACCGGAGGATTTCTCCCTGCCGGGGCTGCCGCAGAATGGGGGGGATTACTCCCCGCTCCGCAAACTCCATCTGGGGGATTGTATCATTTTCCTGGGAAAAAGAAAAGAGTGAAATCGACAAAAATCCATAGATGATAACAATTCTTGTAAAAAACTGCAATAACCGCGGCTTCATGGTCTTTAGTATAGTACCATATCGAAAAAAAATCAACAAGGGTTTCAGCAATCAGGCCCAGGGCTCCCGCATTTACTTTTTTTCATACTTTTTTATGGGATAATCGCCTTGGTACCTTGATTATTCTCAATGACTCGATAGATCCAAAGAAATTTAACCACGTCGGACCATAGGTCCGATTCTTCTTCTTTTTTTTGAGTAAATGCTGTTGCCCTGGAGCCCTGCCAGGGCTCCTGCATTTACTTTTTTTCATACTTTTTTATGAGATAATCGTCTTGGTACCTTGATTACTCTCAATGACTCGATAGATCCAAAGAAATTTAACCACGGACCACACGGACAA
>JAITRV010000176.1 GCA_031288215.1 Spirochaetaceae bacterium
TCCTGTTTATTTTTAGAGGCAAATGATGTTTCTTCATCGACGTATCCTGCTTTCAAGATGGTCTGTTCATCATGTATTTACATCATGGACAAACACTATTTAACAATAGTTTAACAATAGCTTAACAATAATACGAACGAGCGGGTTAATCAATAAAAAGATTTCCCCCAACGTTTCGTTTTGAAAGACTTATTTTCCCCCTCCGCATTTCTCACGTTGCTCTTTACTCCCTCCCCCTTTTCTGCTATCATGCCCCTATGAAGATCTCCAAGAAAACCTTCGGGCTCCTCTCCTCGGGGAAAAAGGCCCACCTCTATACCCTGAAAGCGGGGGAACTGTCCCTGTCCGTAACGGACTTCGGGGCAACCCTGGTTTCCCTCGTCGTTCCTTCCCGGAGAGAAGCCCCCCGGGATGTCCTCCTGGGCTACTCCACCCTGGAGGGGTACACCCACAACAAGCCCCACTTGGGGGGCACCGTCGGGCGCTACGCCAACCGCGTCGGGGGAGGCCGCTTTACCCTGAACGGTTCGGTCTACGAGCTTCCCCGGAACGACGGGGCCCACACCCTCCACGGGGGGCTGCGGGGATTCGACAAACTCCTGTGGAAGGCCGATGCCTATGAGGAGCGGGACGGCGTCTTTGTCCGCTTTGAACTCCGCAGCCCCGACGGGGAGGAGGGATTTCCGGGCAACCTCAAGGCCGTGGTCAGCTACGGCCTCACCAGGAGCAACGAGGTGGTGGCGGACTATGCCGCCCGAGTGGACGCCCCCTGCCCGGTGAACCTCACCAACCACGCCTACTTCAACCTCGCCGGGGAAGGCCGGGGCACGATCCTCGGCCACGAGGTCCGGCTCTATGCGGCCTCCTACGTGGAGGTGGATGCCGCCCTGATCCCCACCGGAACCCTCCTTCCGGCGGCCCCGGGGCCCTTTGACTTCAGCGTCCCCAAGGCCATAGGCCGGGACCTCCGGGCCGCCGGAGGGGGCTACGACCACTGCTTTGTCCTGGGGGGCGAGGCGGGCAAGCTGCGGCCCTGTGCGGAAGTTTTTGAACCCTCCTCGGGCCGGGCCATGCGGGTCTTTACCACCCAGCCCGGCCTTCAGTTCTACACGGGGAACTTCCTGGACGCCCTTCCCGGCAAGGCCGGTTCCATATACGGCAAGCACGGGGGTTTTTGCCTGGAGACCCAGCATTTCCCCGACGGCCCGAACCGGCCGGACTTCCCCCCCTGCATCTTCGGCCCGGACCGGGATTACCACGAGAAAACCCTTTTCGTCTTTGAATGGGATGCATAGGAGTTTGTTGGGCTCCCTCAGTGAGCGGAGTCCAACAAACTGCCCGGTAAAAAAATGAAGTTTTTTTAAATTCATAGGCGAAATCACCGGATTTTTTATAGAATTCAGAGAAAAAATCCTTGAAAAAAAAATAATAGTCATATATACTTCATTATTATATATATGTGATCCGGTCGCTGAGAATGATTGTAATCGGTGTAAGGCATATCGGTAGCAAGAAATATCGGTTAGATAGAAGGTCAATATTCGTAATTTTAAAGAGGAGACTATGGACATCCAACTTCAGGAACTTATCGATAAAATAAAAAAGGATGGGATCGAATCCGCCTCGGAAGAGGCCGGGCGGCTGAAAAATCAGGCCGAACAGGAGGCTGCCCGGATCTTGGAAGAGGCCCGCCGGGAAGCGGAGGAGCTTATCGCCAAGGGCAAGGCCGATGCGGAACGTTCTGAAAAGGCCGGCATTACCGCCCTGGAACAGGCCTCCCGCAACCTCTTTTTGGCTTTCAAGAAGGAGATCGAGGCCCTGCTGGACCGGATCGTCGTCCGGGAGACCGGATCGGCCTATACCGGCGAGGTCGTCAAGGCGGTGCTGCCGGATATCCTCAAAAACTGGGCGGCCAAGGGCAGCGATGCCCTGGACGTCATCCTTCCCGAGAAGGACCGCGCTTCCCTGGAAGATTTCTTCAATGCGAAGCTCGCCGGAGAATTGAAGAAGGGGGTGGAACTCAAGACCGGCCGGAACCTGAGCGCCGGCTTCCGGATCGCCGAAAAGGACGGTTCCGCCTATTATGACTTTTCCGCCGAATCCGTGGCGGAACTGCTTTCGGCCTACCTCAATCCCCGGCTGGCGGAGATCCTCAAAAGCACGGCAAAGGGCAGCTAAAAAGTGGGCGCCTACTATTACCTTATCGCCCAGCTTCCCCACCTCGTGTATGGTCAGAGTGCCCCCATGACGGCGGCCGCCTTCAAGACCCTCGCCGGCGAACACTTAAGTCCCGCGCACCGGGCCCTGTTGGATCACTGCACCCTGGATGCCGGCCTGGTCCTGGGGGAGGGAGGGATCGCCTATAGCGAAGATCTCGAGCCCACCTCCTCGGCCTTCATTAACCGCTGGCGCGCCTGGGAGCGGGCCCTCCGGCTGCACCTGGCCCGGCTTCGGCTTCAGCGGCTCAAGGGCAGAGAGGCCTCGGCGGACTTTGTCCCCCCGGCGGACCCTCCTGAGGGCTTCCCCGATGCCGCCCTGTCGGCCAAGGCGGCCCTGGCCATTGAATCCCCCCTGGAGGCGGAACTCTTCCTGGATAAGAGCCGTTGGGACCTCATTGAGGCCCTTATGGGATTTGATAACTATTTTAACGTGAACACGGTATTTGGGTATCTCCTCAAGCTGCTCCTCATCGGGCGGTGGTCCGCTTTTAAGGCGGAGGAGGGATTTGCGGAATATAAGGGTTTATATGCTTCCGTAATGGAAGCCGCCCCGGATAGGAGTCCGGTGGGTTAAGTCCCAAGGGCCCCGGGGGAACTGCCATAGCCTGAAGGGCGGCGGTTTCCGGAGCGTAAGCGGGTGGGAACCATGATGCTTGCGGGGGTCTTAAAACAGTACGAATCGGGAGAACCGAAATGATCGGAACAAAAGGAACAGTGGTTGCCGTAAACGGCAATATGGTCAGCGTCCGTTTTGAAGGCGCCGTATCCATGAACGAAGTCGGCTATGTCAAGACCGGGGGCAAATCCCTCAAGAGTGAGGTCATCCGTATCCGGGGTGATATTTCCCAGCTCCAGGTCTTTGAGATTACCAAGGGGATCACCGTGGGGGATGCGGTGGAGTTTTCCGGGGATATGCTGGCCGTCGAGGTCGGTCCCGGGCTTTTGGGGCAGGTCTTTGACGGCCTCCAGAACCCCCTCCCCAAACTGGCGGAAACGACGGGGAACTTCCTGGAACGGGGGGTCTACCTGGACCCCCTGCCCGTGGAAAAGACCTGGGAATTTACCCCCGCCGTCAAAGCGGGGGATCGGGTGGAACGGGCGGATACCCTGGGTACGGTTCCGGAGGGCACCTTCACCCACCGGATCATGGTTCCCTTCAACCTCTACGGGTCCTATACGGTACGTTCCGTCAAGGGGGCCGGGTCCTATACGATCCGGGAACCCGTCGCGGAACTCACGGACGAGAAGGGCAATACCGTCCCGGTAACCATGTCCTTCCGCTGGCCGGTGAAGCGGCCCATCGACTGTTTTGACGAACGCCTCAAGCCCCGGGACCCCATGGTTACCCGGGTCCGGCTTATCGACACCTTCTTCCCCGTGGCCCGGGGGGGGACCTACTGCATCCCCGGCCCCTTCGGCGCGGGGAAGACCGTACTCCAGCAGATTACCAGCCGTCACGCCGATGTGGATATCGTGATCATCGCCGCCTGCGGGGAGCGGGCCGGGGAGGTGGTGGAGACCCTCAAGGAGTTCCCCGAACTCACCGACCCCCGGACCGGACGATCCCTGATGGAGCGGACCGTGATCATCTGTAACACCTCCTCCATGCCCGTGGCGGCCCGGGAGGCGTCGGTGTATACCGCGGTTACCCTGGCGGAATACTACCGCCAGATGGGGCTCCACGTCCTCCTCCTGGCGGACTCCACCAGCCGCTGGGCCCAGGCCATGCGGGAAATGTCCGGCCGCCTGGAGGAGATCCCCGGGGAAGAAGCCTTCCCCGCCTACCTGGAGTCCACCATCGCCAGCTTCTACGAGCGGGCGGGGATCGTGCGGCTGCGGGACGGCTCCATCGGATCGGTTACCATCGGCGGGACCGTCAGCCCCGCGGGGGGTAACTTCGAGGAACCCGTCACCCAGGCGACCCTCAAGGTAGTGGGGGCCTTCCACGGCCTTTCCCGGGAACGGTCCGATGCCCGCAAATACCCGGCGATTCACCCCCTGGACTCCTGGTCTAAGTACCGGGGGATTATCCCCCTGGAGAAGGTCAAATACGCCCACGGCTTCATGGCCCGGGGCAGCGAGGTGGAACAGATGATGAAGGTCGTCGGCGAGGAGGGGACCAGCCTGGACGACTACGTGATCTACCTCAAGGGGGATTTCCTGGATGCGGTGTACTTTCAGCAGAACTCCTTCGACCAGGTTGACGCTTCGGTCAGTCCGGAACGGCAGGATCATATCTTTACCATTATCCTCAATATACTTGCATCTCAATTTTCCTTTGAAGATAAGAACGAAGCCCGCAGTTGGTTCAACCGGCTCCGGCAGCGCTTCCTGGATTATAACGGCGCGGAATGGAAAAGCGAACGCTTTACCGAACTGGAAAAGGAGATCGGCTCCGCGATAACCGAGCGTTCCCAGGGCCGGGAAAAGGCCGCTGAAAAAATCCTTGCGTGATCGTCATGCGGGGAGAGCTAAGGATGGAAACATGAAAAAGATATATAGCAAGATCGAATCTATCACCGGAAGCGTTATCACGGTCAGGGCCGAGGGGATCCGTTACGGGGACCTGGCGGAGGTGGATACCGTCTTCGGCACCTCCCTGGCGGAGGTAAACCGGCTGGAGGACGACCTCGTTTCCCTCCAGGTATTTGCCGGGGGCCGGGGCATCTCCACCGGGGACACGGTACGGTTCCTGGGGCACCCCATGGAGGTGTCCTTCTCGGAAAACCTCATGGGCAGGGTCTTCTCCGGTTCCGGGGGTCCCCGGGACAAGGGGCCGGCCCTCCACGAAAACCTGATCCCCATCGGGGGCCCTTCGGTCAACCCCTCCCAGCGGATCATCCCCCGCCGGATGATCCGGACGGGGATTCCCATGATCGACCTTTTCAATACCCTGGTGGTTTCCCAGAAGCTCCCTATCTTCTCCGTGTCCGGGGAGCCCTATAACGAGCTCTTGGCCCGGATCGCCATGCAGGCCGAGGTAGACGTGATCATCCTGGGGGGTATGGGGCTTAAATACGACGACTATCTCTTCTTCAAGGATACCCTGGAGGAAGGGGGCGCCCTGTCCCGGACGGTGATGTTTGTCCATACCGCCAGCGACCCCATCGTGGAGTGTCTCATGATCCCCGATATGTCCCTGGCGGTGGCGGAACAATTCGCCCTCCAGGGCAAGGACGTGCTGGTCCTCCTCACGGACATGACCAACTTTTCCGACGCCATGAAGGAAATTTCGATCATCCAGGAACAGGTTCCCAGTAACCGGGGCTATCCCGGGGACCTTTACAGCCAGCTTGCCTCCCGGTACGAAAAGGCCGTTGACTTTGAGACCGCCGGGTCTATCACCATCCTGGGGGTAACTACCATGCCCGGCGACGACGTGACCCACCCGGTACCGGACAACACGGGGTATATCACCGAAGGCCAGTATTACCTCAAGAACGGACGGATCGAGCCGTTTGGGTCCCTTTCCCGGTTAAAACAGCAGGTAAACGGCAAGACTAGAGCGGATCATCGGGCCCTGATGGACGGCATGATCAAGCTCTATTCCGCCTTCAAAGATACGCTGGAAAAAAAGGCCATGGGCTTTATCATGACATCCTGGGACGACAAACTCCTCAAATACGGGGATAAGTTTGAGAGAGAGATGATGGATCTTTCGGTCAACATCCCCCTGGAACGGGCGCTGGACTTGGGCTGGGAAATCCTTGCGGACTGTTTCAGCCCTGAAGAAACGGGACTGCGGACAGAACTCATCGAGAAGTTTTGGCCCAAGAAGTAGCGAGGGGTAATGGCAAAGATAAAGCTCACGAAGAACGAGCTCAAGAAACAGAAGGATTCCCTCAAGATGTTCCGGCGTTACCTGCCTACCCTGATGCTGAAAAAGCAGCAGCTCCAGGCGGAGATCAGGACCACGGAACTCAAGATGAGGGATCGGGAAGACGAGCGGGACCGGCTTACGGGGGCCTTTCAATCCTGGATCGCTGTCTTTGGCGAAACCGGCGTCTTTACCCCGGGCATCCTCAAAATAACCAGCGTGAAGACCGCCGCCGGGAATATCGCCGGCGTGGCCATTCCCCTCTTTGAAGGGGCGGAATTTGCGGTGGAGGCTTACGACCTTACCCGCACCCCTCTGTGGCTCGACGCGGCAGTGGACCGGATGAAACAGGTATTGCTCCTGGACCTGGAAATAGAGACCCTGGCGGAACAGCGGCGGAGGTTGGACCATGAATTACGGGTTACTACCCAGCGGGTCAACCTCTTTGAAAAGATCAAAATCCCCGAGACCAGGGGTAACATCAAGAAGATACAGGTCTATTTGGGAGATCAGCAGACCTCCGCGGTGGTCCGGGGAAAAATCGCCAAGCGCGGCCTTGCCCGGGCGGCCCAAGGGGTTGCCGTCTCCAAGGGAGCCATGCCGTGATCGTACCCATGAAGAAAATATCCCTGGTGGTAATGGATAAGAGCCGGGAGGCTTCTCTGGAGAGCCTCCGTGAAATCGGGGTGGTTCACCTGGAAAAACGGAACGTGTCTTCGACGGAGCTTTCGCTCTTATTGGATCAGAAGGCCCGTGTCGAAACCGCCCGGGGCATCCTGCAAGCCTATAAGGAACGCGGTTCCAAGGAGCAGACTGCTAAGGAACCGCGTCCCAAGGAACGCAGTTCCAACCCGCAGGAACTTGTGGATAAGGTGTTGTCCTTGAGCGAGGAGAAGAAATCCCTTCAAGAACAGGCGGCCTGGAACACCAAGGAGCGGAGCCGTATCGAAAAATGGGGGGACTTTGACCCCCGCCTTCTCGCGGAACTGGCGGAAAAGGGGGTGACCCTCATCCCTTACGAGCTTCCCTATAGGGCTTACGAGGCCCTGGGAAGCGATGACCGGATCATCCTCCTGGGTAAAGACAAGACGGCGGTTTACTGCGCGGCCCTGGCCCCCCTTCCTGGGGAGACGACCCCCTGGCTTCTGCCTGAAAAATCCCTTTCGGAGCTGACAAGGGAGGCCGCGAATATTCAGTCCAGGCTGGCGAAAATCGAGGCCGAATTTGCGGGTCTTGCCCCGCAGGAGGAGGCGATAAGCCGGCGTCTTAAAACCCTGGGTTCCGCCATAGAGTTTGAAACCGCCCGGGCTGGTATGGACCTGTTGGAGGACGCTCCGGCGGAACTTACGGTCTCCTGGATTAGGGGGTTTATTCCCCGGGACGACTTGGGACTACTCAAACGGGCCGTTGCGGAAAACGGCTGGGCCTTTGTGGCCAGCGATCCCGGCCCGGACGATCCGGTTCCCACGAAACTTAAAAATAACAAGCTGGCAAGCCTCATCTATCCCTTGACGGACTTTCTGGAAGTCGTGCCGGGTTACTACGAAGTTGACATTTCAGGGTGGTTCCTGTTCTTTTTTGTCATCTTTTTCGGCATGATCTTTGGCGATGCGGGGTACGGCGCGGTGTTACTGCTTATCAGCATTATCGGCGTCCTAAAAACCTCCCGGAAAGGGGTTCCCCAAGGGCTAAAGCTCCTCCTCCTCCTGGGTTTTTCAAACTTTGCCTGGGGCGTTTTCACCTGTAGCTGGTTTGGTATTGACGCGGCGGCTCTCCCCGCAATTTTTAAGACCCTGTCCTTGCCCTGGATATCTAACGCCGTTGCCGTACAATCCGCCCAGGACAAAGCCATCGTGGATCAGAATTTGCAGATCGTCTGTTTCTCCCTGGCCCTGTTGCAGTTGAGTATCGCCCATATCAAGGGTATATTCAGAAACATCAAATCTCTTAAGCTGTTCGGGGAGTTAGGTTCTCTGGCTATGCTTATAGGAATGTACAACGTGGTTTTGGCCCTGGTGGTGAGCAATAACGTTAGGCGTATCCCCTTTCTGCCAGAGTCCCTCTACCTTATCGTCGGCGGTTTTGTCTTGACCTTTGTATTTGCGGGCTACGAAGGGAGTGTGGTAAAATCAGTCGTGAACAGCCTGAAGAATATCATATCGGTGATTTTGGGTATAACCAACGTGTTTTCCGACATTATGTCTTACATCAGACTGTGGGCGGTGGGACTTGCGGGGGCTTCGATTTCCGCGACGGTGAACGCCATGGCGGGTCCCCTTCTTGGGAATTTCCTCATTTTCCTGGGTATCATCCTTTTGGTGTTCGGGCATGGGTTAAATTTGATTCTCAATGTATTGTCGGTACTGGTTCATGGAGTGCGTTTAAATACTTTGGAATTTTCAGGTCATTTGGGCCTTACGTGGGCGGGTACCGCCTATAAGCCGTTTGCGAAAACGGATATAAAATGATGCATTTGTGCATATAAATAGGAGTCGGTTATGAGTTTAGGACTATTAGGTGCGGGTCTTGTAATGGGTATTGCCGCCGTCGGTTCGGCAATCGGTATTGGTATTGCGGGTCAGGCTGCTATCGGCGCATGGAAAAAATGCTATTTGAGCAATAAACCGGCTCCGATGACCCTGTTGACCTTTGCGGGCGCTCCGTTGACCCAGACCTTCTACGGTTTTATTCTGATGGGCCAGATGAAGGCCGCTTCAGCGGCGAATCCGGACAATGGATGGCTGTACCTCGGGTTTGGTATTGCTTCGGGGTTGGCCATAGCTTTTTCGGCTATTGCCCAGGGACAGGCGGGGGCCGCTTCGGCGGACGCCCAGGGGGAAACCGGCAAGGGGTTTGCTCAGTACATTGCTGTGGTTGGTATCTGCGAGACCGTCGCCCTCTTCGCGATGGTTCTCTCTATGACCAGCCTGTAAGGGCCATTATGTGTGGGGGATTCCCTAAGGACAACGTTCAAGGACAAAGTCCTATGCGGGTTGCGGGAAATTCCTCACGCCTCATCATCCTTCTAGTAGGCAGTCAATATAAAAAACGTGAGCTTGACGCAGCATTAGGAGGGGGGAAGTCTCCCCCCTGCCTACGGGCTTCCGGCACCCCCCTCAGCGGGGGTTCCACCCCCGCAACGCCCCTGCCGGGGGGTCTTA